>NZ_JASCOO010000072.1:0-21373 GCF_029959485.1 Stenotrophomonas sp. PS02301 | reverse complement strand
GGGGAGGGCGTGGAGCCGGCCAGCGGCCGGCACTACCGATCGCCCACAAAAAACCCCGCCGAAGCGGGGTTTTTCGTTACGCCACCAACACGGCTCAGTTCGCCTTGTGGATCGCGCGCTTGCTCACGGCCATGGCGGCGTCATGCACCACTTCCGACAGCGACGGGTGGGCGTGGCAGATGCGCGCCAGGTCGTCGGCCGAACCGCTGAACTCCATGGTCAGCACGCCTTCGTGCACCAGCTCGGAGACATTCGCGCCAACCAGGTGCATGCCCAGGATGCGATCGGTCTCGGCATGCGCCAGGACCTTCACGAAGCCGGTCGGCTCGATCATCGCCACGGCACGGCCGTTGGCGGCGAACGGGAAGCTGCCCGCCTTGTACGGGATGCCTTCGTCCTTGAGCTGCTGCTCGGTCTTGCCGACCCAGGCCAGCTCCGGCTCGGTGTAGATCACCCACGGGATGGTGTCGAAGTTGACGTGGCCCGGCAGGCCCGCGATCAGCTCGGCCACGGCGATGCCTTCCTCGAAGCCCTTGTGCGCCAGCATCGGGCCGCGCACGCAGTCACCGACCGCCCAGACGCCATTGACGCCGGTGTGGCAGTGCGCGTCCACTTCGATCTGGCCACGCTCGTTGATCTTGACGCCGGTGCCTTCGGCCAGCAGGCCCTTGGTGGCGGCGCGACGGCCAACGGCCACCAGCAGCTTGTCCACGATCAGGCTCTTCTCGCCTTCACCATCGGTGTAGGTCAGGGCGACTTCCTTCTTCTTGCCCTTGCCGCTCACCTCGGCCTTGGAGACCTTGGCGCCCAGACGGATGTCCAGGCCCTGCTTCTTGAATTCCTTCAAGGCGGTCTTGGCCACTTCGGCATCGGCCGCGGCCAGGAAGTCCGGCAGGGCTTCCAGGATGGTCACTTCCGAACCGAGGCGCTTCCAGACGCTGCCCAGTTCCAGGCCGATCACGCCGGCACCGATCACGGCCAGGCGGGCGGGGACTTCGGTGAAGTCCAGGCCGCCGACGTTGTCGACGATGGTCTCGCCGTCGAACTTGGCAAACGGCAGTTCGATCGAATCCGAACCGGCGGCGATGATGACGTTGGTGCCCTTCAGCTCGACTTCCGAGCCGTCGTGCTGCTTCACCTTGACGATGTTGCCCGGCTGCAGCTCACCGAAACCGTAATACGCGGTGACCTTGTTCGCCTTGAACAGCATGGCGATGCCGCCGGTGAACTGCTTGACGATCTTGTCCTTGCGGCCAACCATCGCCTCGACGTCCATCTTGGCGTCCTTGAAGCTGATGCCGTGGTCGCCAAAGATGTGGCCCATGTTCCAGAACTGGCGCGAGGAATCCAGCAGCGCCTTGGACGGGATGCAGCCCACGCGCAAGCAGGTGCCGCCCAGGGCCGGCTTGCCGTCCTTGCCCAGCGCGGCGTCGATGCAGGCGGTCTTCAGACCCAGCTGCGCGGCGCGGATGGCGGCATGGTAGCCGGCCGGGCCGGCACCGATGACGACGACGTCGAATTGTTCAGCCATTGAGATATTCCTTGTTTCTTTACCAGAACCCCTCCGCGCAGGCGCGGAGGGGTGGGAGGTCTTACAGGCCGAACAGCATGCGGCCCGGGTTTTCCAGCTGGTTCTTGATGTCCACCAGGAACTGGACCGAGTCCTTGCCATCGATGATGCGGTGATCGTAGGACAGCGCCAGGTACATCATCGGCGCGATCACGACCTGGCCGTTCTGGGCGATCGGACGCTCCTTGATGGCGTGCATGCCCAGGATGGCGCTCTGCGGCGGGTTGATGATCGGGGTCGACAGCAGCGAGCCGAAGGTGCCGCCGTTGGTCACGGTGAAGGTGCCGCCCTGCAGTTCTTCCAGGCTCAGCTTGCCGTCACGGGCCTTCTTGGCGTAGTCGGCGATGGTCTTTTCGATGTCGGCGAACGACATGCGCTCGACGTTGCGCAGGACCGGGGTCACCAGACCCTTCTCGGTCGACACGGCGATCGAGATGTCCGAGTAGCCGTGATAGATGATGTCATCACCATCGATCGAGGCATTGACCAGCGGGAAGCGCTGCAGCGCGTTGGCGGCGGCCTTCACGAAGAAGCTCATGAAGCCCAGCTTGATGCCGTGGGCCTTGACGAACTCGTCCTGCAGATCCTTGCGCGCGGCCGAGACCTTGGACAGGTCGACCTCGTTGAAGGTGGTCAGCATCGCGGTGCCGTTCTTGGACTGCATCAGGCGTTCGGCGATGCGCTTGCGGATGCGGGTCATCGGCACGCGTTCTTCCGGACGTGCGCCACCCGACTTGCCGGCGCCACCGTTACGGGCGAAGTTGACGATGTCTTCCTTGGTCACTGCGCCACGACGGCCGGTGCCGTCCACGTCGGCCGGGTTCACGCCTTCAGTGATGGCGGTGAAGCGGGCGCCCGGGGGCAGGGAGTCGGCAGCGGACTTGGCGGCCGGTGCGGGCGCTGCGGCAGCGGCCGGAGCCGCCGCCTTGGCCGGTGCGGCCTCGGCCTTCTTCTCTTCCGCGGCCGGCGCCGGGGCATCGGCCACGGCGCCTTCTTCGATGATCGCCACGACCTGGCTGGAGGTCACAGTGGCGCCCACCTCGAACTTGATCTCCTTCAGCACGCCGTCGACCGGCGACGGCACTTCCAGGACGACCTTGTCGGTTTCCAGATCAAGCAGGTTTTCATCGCGCTTGACGGCATCGCCGACCTTCTTGTGCCAGGTGGCGATGGTGCCGTCGGCGACGGATTCGGGCAGTACCGGGGCTTTGACTTCGGTGGCCATGCGGGAGCTTCCTGGTTTGTCTTTTCTAGAATGAGGGGGAGAGTTATTCAGCGACCGAGTCGTTGAACGGGTTGACCAGGGCATCGGCGATCAGCTTCTGCTGTTCGATGATGTGGTCAGCCATGTGTCCAGCGGCCGGCGATGCCGAACGGGCGCGACCTGCGTAATGGATGCTCTGGCCATCGGCCAGGCACGCCTGCAGGTGGTGACGGATCTGGTACCAGGCACCCTGGTTCTGCGGTTCTTCCTGACACCACACCACATCGGCCGCCTTGCCATACTTCTTCAGCTCTGCTGCCAGTGCCACGCGCGGGAACGGATACAGCTGCTCCACGCGGATGATGGCGACATCGTCCTGGCCACGCTTGGTCTGGTCTTCCAGCAGGTCGTAGTAGACCTTGCCCGAGCACAGCACCACGCGCTTGACCTTCTTGGCGTCTGCGTTGGCATCGCCGATCAGGTGCTGGAACTCGCCGTTGGCCAGTTCCTCCAGGGTCGACACGGCCAGCTTGTGGCGCAGCAGCGACTTGGGCGACATCACGATCAGCGGCTTGCGGGTGGTCATGCGCATCTGGCGACGCAGCATGTGGTACGCCTGCGCCGGGGTCGACGGCACGCACACCAGCATGTTCTCCAGTGCGCACAGCTGCAGGAAGCGCTCCAGGCGCGCGGAGCTGTGCTCCGGGCCCTGGCCTTCGTAACCGTGCGGCAGCAGCAGGGTCAGGCCGGTGATGCGGCCCCACTTGGCTTCGCCGGCGGCGATGAACTGATCGATCACGACCTGGGCGCCGTTGGCGAAATCGCCGAACTGGCCTTCCCAGATGCACAGGGTGTTCGGATCGGTGGTGGAGAAGCCGTACTCATAGGCCATCACCGCTTCTTCGCTGAGCAGCGAATCGATGATGGTGGCCTGTTCCGGCGACTCGACCAGCTGGCGCAGCGGCAGGTAGTAGTTGTCGGTCTTCTGGTCGTGCAGGATCGCGTGGCGGTGCGTGAACGTACCGCGGCCCACGTCCTGGCCGACCAGGCGCAGGTTGTTGCCTTCGTCGAGGATCGTGGCGTAGGCCAGGTTCTCGGCAAAGCCCCAGTCGCCCGGGATCTCGCCGGCGGCCATCTTGCGGCGGTCGTCATAGACCTTGGCCACGCGCGAGTGCAGTTCCACGCCTTCAGGCACGGTGTTGATCATCTGCGCCAGCTGCTTGACCTTCTCCATGCCGACCGCGGTGGAGACCGCGTCGGAGAGCTTGCCGTTGAGCAGCTTGGGCCAATCCACGTACATCTTGCTGGTGGCCGGGGTCTTTTCGACCTGGGCCAGCTCGGTGGTGACTTCGCCGGCATCGAGCTTGTTGCGGTAGGCATCGACCAGCGCCTTGCCGCCACCGGCTTCGATCACGCCGGCAGCTTCCAGCGCCGCGGCGTACAGCTCGCGGGTGGTCTGGTGCTTGCGGATCACCTGGTACATCAGCGGCTGGGTGATCGCCGGTTCGTCGGCCTCGTTATGGCCCCAACGGCGGTAGCACATCAGATCGATGACCACGTCCTTGGCGAACTTCTGGCGGAACTCGAAGGCCAGCTGGGCAGCAAACACCACGGCTTCCGGATCGTCGCCATTCACGTGCAGCACCGGGGCGGCGATCATCTTGGCCACGTCGGTGGCGTAGCGCGTGGAGCGCGTATCCAGCGGGTTGGAGGTGGTGAAACCGACCTGGTTGTTGACCACGATGTGCACCGTGCCACCGACGGCGAAGCCGCGGGCCTGGGACATCTGGAACAGCTCCATCACCACGCCCTGGCCGGAGAAGGCCGCGTCGCCGTGGATCAGGATCGGCATCACCTGCTTGCGGGCGGTATCGCCACGACGTTCCTGGCGCGAGCGCACGCTGCCGGCCACGACGGGATCGGCGATTTCCAGGTGCGACGGGTTGAACGCCAGCGCCAGGTGGACGGCGCCGCCCGGGGTGGAGACGTCGGCGGAGAAGCCCATGTGGTACTTCACGTCGCCGGCGGAGGCGTGGTCATCGTGCTCGAACTTGCCTTCGAACTCGTCGAACAGCTTGCGCGGGCTCTTGCCGAGTGTATTGACCAGCACGTTCAGGCGGCCGCGGTGGGCCATGCCGATCACCACGTCCTTGACGCCATCCTTGCCAGCGTCACGGATGATGGTGTCCATCATCGGGATCAGCGCATCGCCGCCTTCCAGCGAGAAGCGCTTCTGGCCGACGTACTTGGTGTGCAGGTAGCGCTCCAGACCCTCGGCAGCCGTCAGGCGCTCCAGGGTGCGGCGCTGGGTATCGGCATCCAGGTTGTAGTTGCCACCGGCCAGTTCCAGGCGCTGGTACAGCCACTGGCGCTGCTCGACCTCGGAGATGTGCATGAATTCCGCACCGATCGAGCCGGTGTAGGTCTTCTTCAGGCGCTCCAGCAGGTCGCGCAGTTTCATGCGCGGCTGCCCGGCGACACCGCCGGTGCTGAACTCACTGCCCAGGTCGCTTTCCGACAGGCTGTGGAACGGCAGGCCCAGATCCGGCGGATTGGTCGGCGCGGTCAGGCTCAGCGGGTCCAGGCGGGCGGCCATGTGGCCACGCGAACGGTAGGCGGTGATCAGGCGGCCGACATTGCGCTCGCGCTCGTCGCCGGCACCGGCGGCGGTGCCGCTCTTGACGGCATTCTTGGCGGCGTCGGCAATGTGGGCGATGACGGCCGAATGCGGAATATCACCGGCTTCGCGGCCCTGGAAGCCGTCGAAGTAGGTCTTCCATTTGGGATCGACACTGTCCGGAGAAACGAGGTACTGCTCGTACAGATCCTCGATATAGGAGGCGTTGCCGCCGGCGAGCTGCGAAGATTGCGCAAACTGCTTCAGTTGATTGTCCACGATGGAGAGTCGGATTCGCTTGTGGGGTAAGGCTTCGATGATCCGGCAGGGAAAAGTGAATAGCCCTGCGCGGGCGGTATCTAACACCCCAAATTGTACCCCCATCGAGACAGGAAGGGGCACCGTACGGGCCAGTGCGGGGACCGCGGTGTCATTCCCAGACAGGTTCGGGAGCGTGGGGTGAGCTACAGGCCCAGTGCGCGCAGTTCGCTGCAATCACGCGAACGTTCCCATACGCGCTGCAAACCGTCCTGCAACGGTCGTGAACGTGCCGGCTGGGACAAACCCGCCTCACCGTCGAAGCGGTGGCCACTCAGACGAAAGTAGTAGTCGCCGGCGTCATTGAGCAGACAGGCCGATGCCGTGGCGCGGTCGATCGGATCGCTTGCTTCGCGCACCCGGAAGACGCTCGGCAGGCGCTGTAGCAGGGTCAACAGGGGCGAGCCGGCCTGACGGATGGCGGCGCTGTCGTGGACGATCAGCCAGGCATGTTTGTCGTGGCGGGCGGTGGCGTAGCGGCGCAGCGCCTCCAGCACCGGCGGTGCATCAAGCAGGCCGGGGTCGAGTTGGCGGCTGTGGATCCAGAGCTGGCGGCGGGCGCGGTGGACCAGCGCGGTGGTGATCGCCACGGCGTCCTCGGCCCGGTCGATCGCGACCGCCCCGGACAGGGCCAGGCGCATGTGCTGGTGGGCGATGCCGGCCTCTTCGAACACCTCGCCCTCGGGCAGGAAGCCCTGCCGGGTGTAGAACACGCGGGCCGGCAGCTGCGCATGCAGCCCGACCTCGCGCCAGCCACGGGCCCGGGCCTGCTCGATCAGGGCCTGCAGCAGGGCGTCGCCAACGCCTTTGCCGCGCCATGCCGCAAGCACCGCCATCCGGCCGATCCGGCCATCCGGGGTGAGCCGGCCAGCACCGATCGGCGTGCCGTCGGTGTCCCGGGCCAGCACGTGCACGCTCAGGGGATCGAGCGCGTCGATCTCCAGCTCGGCCGGTACCTGCTGTTCCTCGACGAACACGGTGAACCGCACCCGGTGCAGCGCGGCGTGCTGCGCCGGGTAATCGACCACGTCAACCTGGAAACCGGAGGCGGCCATGGCGGGCGGGCGGATCAGCCGCGCGGGGGCTCGTCCTTGCCGTCGGTCTCGTCGCTGTCGTCGAAATCGACGATCACTTCGATGCCGTCGTCATGGATGGTGACCTCGTGCACATCGGCCTGGATGGCCTCGTCATCGATGACCTCGACCGCGTCGGTGCCGTCGACGATGTCGTACTCGGCGACGTAGTCGTCTTCGTCCTCGAACCCGGTATCGTCCACCAGCTGGTAGAAGCCGCCGGCGACCAGCGCCTGCACGGCATCGCGGCCCTTGGCCGAGAGCTTCTGGTACAGCGCCGCGCCGATCTGTTCGGCGCCGGCCAGCACCTGCGCATCCTTGACCGGCAGGGCGAAGTCCAGGCCGCTGCAGTACAGGCTGGCACCGCGCTTGGCACGACGCCAGGCCAGCCGCGCCCACGGGTGGCGCTGCAGTTCCACGCCTGCGCCCAGTGCGGCTTCGATTTCTTCGCGCGGCAGCGGTTCGCCGTGCGCCATCACTTCCCCGGCGGCGCGGTAGGTGGTGATGAAGCGGCCGAACCAGTCGCCGAGCCTGTCCGGATCGTTCATGCGGATGGCGTTGAGCGCTTCGACCACGCGGTTCATCGAGACCACGTCGATTTCGTTCGGATCTTCAGGCACCTTCAGGTCCGGATCCTGGTAGCGGACGGACTCGTCGGCACCCTCGATCAGGGTATCGAGGTAGTCGCTGATCAGCTCGGCGGAGGCCGGGGCGCGCATGCCGAAAGAGAAGGTCAGGCAGGGGTCTTCGGCGACGCCGTTGTGCGGCACATTCGGCGGCAGGTAGAGCATGTCGCCCGGGGCCAGCACCCAGTCGTGGGTCGGCTTGAAGCGGCGCAGCAGCTTGAGTTCGACGTCGTCGCGGAAGTCCAGCGGCGGGCGCTTGCCCTTGATGGATTCGCTGGCGTCGATCTGCCAGCGGCGATGGCCATGGGCCTGCAGCAGGAAGACATCGTACTGGTCCACATGGGCGCCGACCGAGCCGCCGGTGGCGGCGAAGCTGATCATCACGTCATCCATGCGCCAGCGCGGCAGGAAGTTGAAGTCGCTGATCAGGGCGCGCACGTCGGCGTCCCACTTGTCCACGTCCTGGACCAGCAGGGTCCAGTCGTGGTCGGGCATGCCGGGGAATTCCTCTTCCTGGAACGGGCCGGTGCGCACGCTCCAGCCATCGGTGGCGCGATCGTGCGTGATCAGGCGCGACAGCGCGCCTTCTTCACAGGCCAGACCGGCGAGGTCTTCGGGCTGCACCGGGGTTTCGAAATCCGGGAAGGCGCCACGGATGAGCAGCGGGCGCTTCTGCCAGTAATCGCGCAGGAAGGTGGCGGCGGGCATGCCCAGCGGCAGGCCGGGGCGGGCCTGGATGTCGATGACGGGGGTTTTGGTCTTGCGTGCGGCCATGGGGGAGATCCTTGCAGCGTATAGACGGGTATTGGGGGGCGCGACGGTGCCGCGCCCATGCCTTCAGATCGCCTTGGCCAGGTCCGCCGCCAGGCCGATGTAGCCGCCCGGGGTCAGGGCGCGCAGGCTCTGCTTGGCGTCGGCCGGCAGCTCCAGGGATTCGACGAAGGCCTGCATCGATTCGGTGGTGATGCCCTGGCCACGGGTGAGGGCCTTGAGCTGTTCGTAGGGGTTGGGCAGGCCGTGGCGGCGCATGACGGTCTGCACGGCTTCGGCCAGCACTTCCCACGCGGCGTCCAGGTCGGCGTCCAGGCGTTCCGGGTTCACGGTCAGCTTGCCCAGGCCCTTGGCCAACGAGTCCAAGGCGACCTGGGTGTGGCCGAACGCGGTGCCGACCGCACGCAGCACGGTGGAGTCGGTCAGGTCACGCTGCCAGCGGCTGATCGGCAGCTTGGCGCTGAAATGCTCGAACAGGGCGTTGGCGATGCCGAAGTTGCCTTCGGCGTTTTCGAAATCGATCGGGTTGACCTTGTGCGGCATGGTCGACGAGCCGACTTCGCCTTCCTTGAGCTTCTGCTTGAAGTAGCCCAGCGAGATATAGCCCCAGACGTCGCGGGCCAGATCGATCAGGATGATGTTGGCGCGGCGCGCGGCATCGCCGATCTCGGCGACGTTGTCATGCGGTTCGATCTGGGTGGTGTACGGATTGAACACCAGGCCGAGGCTTTCCACGAAGCGCTGGGCGAAGGCCGGCCAGTCCACGTCGGGGTAGGCGATGACGTGCGCGTTGTAGTTGCCCACCGCGCCGTTGATCTTGCCGGTCAGCTCCACTGCGGCGATCTGGCGGCGCTGGCGCTCCAGACGGGCCACGACGTTGGCCACTTCCTTGCCCAGGGTGGTCGGCGAGGCGGTCTGGCCGTGGGTGCGCGACAGCATCGGCTGGGCAGCCTGGGCGTGGGCCAGGGCGCGCAGCACGCCGGCGATGTTGTCCAGCGACGGCAGCAGCACCTCGCGGCGGGCCTGCTCAAGCATCAGGCCGTAGCTGAGGTTGTTGATGTCTTCGCTGGTACAGGCGAAATGCACGAACTCCAGCGCCGGGCCCAGCTCGGCATCGGCGGTGAGCTGCTCCTTGATGAAGTACTCCACGGCCTTGACGTCGTGGTTGGTGGTGCGCTCGATCTCCTTCACCCGCGCGGCGTGGGCCGGGGCGAAGTCATCGGCCAGGGCCCGCAGGCGCGCGGTGGCAGCGGCCGAGAACGGGGCCAGTTCGACGATGCCCGGCTCATTGGCCAGTGCCAGCAGCCATTCCACTTCCACCTTCACGCGGGCCTTGATCAGGCCGTATTCGGAGAAGATCGGGCGCAGGGCGTCGACCTTGCCGGCGTAGCGGCCATCGAGCGGGGACAGGGCGAGCAGGGCGAATTCGGACATGGCAGGGCGCAGATCGGTGGCAGCGGGGGCCGTCATTCTACGCTGCCCCGGCGTCCTCGGCCTGTGCCATGCGCACCGTCACCGCCTGGATCCGGTGCCCGGCCATGCGCTTGATCGTGAACAGGTGCCCGTCGATCTCCAGCTGCTCGCCTTCCTCGGGCAGGCGCTGGAGCTGGTGCACGATCAGCCCGCCGACCGAATTGAGGTGGTCCGGCGCGCTCAGGTCATGCCCCAGCAGCCGCTCCAGCCGGAAGATGGAGGTCGAGCCGGCCACCAGCAGGGTGCCGTCCGCGCCGCGGGTCGGGGCGTCCTTGACGACATGCGGGTGCTCGTCCTCGATATCGCCGACCACCACTTCCAGCAGGTCTTCCAGGGTGAAGTAGCCCAGGATGCGGCCGTGTTCTTCCACGCACAGTGCCAGGTGGGTGGTGCCGGTGCGGAAGCGCTCCAGCACCAGCGGCACCGGGGTCTCCAGCGCGATCAGGTTGGCCGGGCGCAGCAGCGGGCGCAGATCGTCGGTTGGGTTGCCGCGGGCGATTTCCACCAGCAGGTCCTTCATGTGCAGGATGCCGAGCACTTCCTCGCCGTCGCGGTCGAACCAGGGGTAGCGGCTGTAGCGGCTCTCGGCGAACTCGGCCATCACGTCGGCCAGGCTCATCCCGTCGCGGAACGAACGCATATGGTCGCGTGAGCGCATCAGGTCGCCGGCCACCAGTTCGGGCAGTTCCAGGGCGTGGCTCATCAGGGTGAGGTCCTGGTCCGGCGCGCTGCCGGTGGGCTGCTGGCGGCCCACGATGAGCTTGAGCTCCTCGCGCGAATAACGGTGCGAGGTGTGCTCCACATCCCCCCAGCCGGCCAGGCGCAGCAGCGCGTTGGCGCTGTTGTTGAGCAGCCAGATGGCCGGGTACATCGCCCAGTAGAACAGGTACAGCGGTGCGGCCGTCCACAGTGACATCGCTTCCGGGCGGCGGATCGCCATCGACTTCGGGGCCAGTTCGCCCAGCACGATGTGCAGGAACGAGATGATGCTGAAGGCGATGATGAAAGCGGTCAGGCGCGAGGCTTCCGGGGTCAACCCCAGCGTATCGAACAGCGGCTGCAGCAGATGCGCGAACGCCGGTTCACCCACCCAGCCCAGGCCCAGCGAGGACAGTGTGATGCCCAGCTGGCAGGCGGACAGATACGCATCCAGGTGCGCGTGCACGTTGAGCAGCAGGCGCCCACGCCAGCCGTTTTTTTCCGCAAGGCCCACGGCCTGGGTGTGGCGCAGCTTGACCAGCGCGAACTCGGCGGCCACGAAGAAACCGTTGAGCACCACCAGCAGCAGCGCCAGCGCAAGGAGCAGGAGGTTGCCGATCATTCGCGGCCCCGCAGCGGCGCTGCCAGGGGCGAGGGGGTACCCGCGGTCGCCGGGGCGGCGAGGGCGGTCATCGGTGCGTGCGCGGCGGCACGCCCGGTACTACTGTCGGGATCGTCACCCATGGGGGCGGCAGGCTGTCTGAATGGAAGCGAATCCCGAGTCTAGCCGATCCATCGCGGCCTTGGGTTTCAACGGCGCTTGGGAGTATCGTGATGCGAGCCGCCAGCCAGGGAATCAGGCCCGTTGCCAGCCGCAGGTTCCCTTTCATCCACGAAAGATGTGCGGAGTTGAAGCAATGAGCAAGGGTTTCAGGATTGAACACGACAGCATGGGCGAGCTGCAGGTGCCCGCCGATGCATTGTGGGGCGCGCAGACCCAGCGCGCCGTCGATAATTTCCCGGTGTCGGGCCAACGTATGCCGCGCGGTTTCATCCGCGCGCTCGGCCTGGTCAAAGGCGCTGCGGCGAACGTCAATGTCGAGCTGGGCCATCTGCCGCGCAACATCGGCAAGGCCATCGAAGCGGCGGCGGCGGACGTTGCCGACGGCCGCCACGACGCGCACTTCCCGATCGATGTGTACCAGACCGGTTCGGGCACCTCCTCGAACATGAATGCCAACGAGGTCATCGCCACGCTCGCCAACCGCGCGGGCAAGGCCGGCAAGACCGCGGTGCATCCCAACGATCACGTCAACCAGGGGCAGAGCTCCAACGATGTGATTCCCACCGCGCTGCGTGTCTCCGCGCTGCTGGGCGTGCATGAGCAGCTGCTGCCTTCGCTGGTGCACCTGCGCAAGACCATCGACAAGCGCGGCCGCGCACTGCGCAAGGTGGTCAAGACCGGCCGCACCCATCTGATGGATGCGATGCCGCTGACCTTCGAACAGGAATTCGGCGCGTGGTCGGCGCAGTTGTCCTCGGCCCAGGATCGGATCGAAGACAGCCTCAAGCGGCTGCGTCGCCTGCCATTGGGTGGCACGGCGATCGGCACCGGCATCAATGCCGACCCGCGCTTCGGCGCGCTGGTGGCCAAGCAGCTCAAGCAGCAGACCGGCATCAAGTTCGACAGCGCCGAGAACAAGTTCGAAGGCCTGGCCGCACAGGACGATGCGGTCGAACTGTCCGGCCAGCTCAATGCGTTGGCGGTGGCACTGATCAAGATCGCCAACGACCTGCGCTGGATGAATGCCGGGCCGCTGGCCGGGCTGGGCGAGATCGAACTGCCGGCGCTGCAGCCGGGCAGCTCGATCATGCCGGGCAAGGTCAATCCGGTGATTCCCGAAGCCACCGTGATGGTGTGTGCCCAGGTGATCGGCCACCACACCGCGATCACCGTGGCCGGCCAGACCGGCAACTTCCAGTTGAACGTGACGCTGCCGCTGATCGCGGCCAACCTGCTTGATGGCATCCATCTGCTGGCCAACATCACCCGCCTGCTCGCCGATACCGCAATCGCCGGGTTAAAGGTGCGCGAGGATCGCGTCCGCGAGGCACTGGATCGCAACCCGATCCTGGTGACCGCCTTGAACCCGATCATCGGCTACGAGAAGGCGGCGGCAATTGCCAAGCGCGCCTACAAGGAACAACGCCCGGTGCTGGACGTGGCCAAGGAAGACAGTGGCCTGTCCGAAGCCGAACTGCGCAGGTTGCTGGATCCGGCGGCACTGACTGCCGGTGGCATCCATGGCGGTGGAGGTGGGGGCGGTTGACCGCTCGCACTACCTGAAACGAAAAACGGGCCGAACGGCCCGTTTTTTTGTGCGTGAGCTCCGTATCGGCCGGCGGGCCCCAGGGCAAAATCAAGGAGGAGGCCGTCGCCGCCAGGCGGCGGACGGGGGACATTTGCCCAGGGGCCTGCCGGTCACTGCGGGGCTCGCGCACACACTCAGTGGCGAGCGGCCTGCAGGTTGCCGAAGGTTTCGGTGTAGTCCTTGAATTCCGGAATCTTCGTGATCAGGTCCGGCGGGATCGGCTGCATGCCCTCGGGGACCTGGATCTTCACCGAGCGCTTGGCCGGGTCCGGCGGGGCGTCGGTCAGGGTGTTCTGGCGCAGCACCTGCAGCTGGCCGAACATGCCCTGCAGCATCGCCTGCTGCTCTTCGTTGAGCGGAATCTCGATCTCATCGATCTTCATGTGCCCGTTGGGCAGGATGATGATGTTCGGCGCAGGCGCGCGGCGCACGGTGACCATGCCGTCGCTGACGGTGATCTTCGGCTTGCTGCGCTCGGCGCGGTGATTGCGGTACTCCTGATCGCAACCGGTGGCGACCAGGCAGAACAGGGCGAACAGCAACAGACTCAGCTTCTTCATGAGCAGGCAACGCATGCGACGGGAAGGGGGATTGTAGTCCTCCGGCGCCGGGAAGGGCCTGCCTGCGACGCATCGTCGCAGGCAGTGCCGGGATTACTTGCCGCAGTCGTCGATGTCGCTCTGGTCCATCGTTGCGTAGGGCTGGAAGGCCGGCAGCGCAGCGGCCAGCGCCTGCTGCTTCACCATCATGCCGGGTAGCAGCCCGCACAGCTTCTTGGCCTGGTCCTCGATTTTCCTGGCCTCGTCGTTCACGCGCGCCTCGATGCCCTGGGTGTCGCCGGAGAACATGCCCTTGATGGCTTCGCCGGCCGCCTTCACGCCGAGATTGGCACCGGCCACGCCGATCTCCATGCCGGCACTGGCCAGCTGCTCGACCTGCTTGCGGTAGTCCAGCAGCAGCGCACGCTGGTGGGCATCCACGGTAACGGCCTTGCCATCAATGAGCAGGTCGCCCTGCGGGCTGATCTCCGCCTTCGGGGTCTTCCCGTTGGCGATGGAAATGTTGCCCTGGCTGATCTCCCGGCGGGCCTTCTCGGTGGCCTCCTGCACGGTCTTGCCGATGCCATCGGTATCCAGCGCGCTGGTCGCCGGGGTGGCGGCGCTCTGGTCGGCGGGCGCCTTGCCCTTGCCACTGTCGGGGGCGGTACAGGCTGCGATCGGCAGGCACAACAGCAGGGCAGGCAGCAGCAGTCGAGTCGTCATGATGCGTATCCGTCAGAGAAGAAGAGAGGCTTACTTGCCGCGCGGCAGTTCCACCCGGCCGCGCACGTTGCTGTGGCGGATGTCGCCGCTGCCGCTGTTGGCCACGCGCAGGTCGCCGCCGACATCGCGCGCGGTGACATCGCCGGAGCCATGGCGGTCCACGGTGACGCTGCCGCCGATATCGCGCAGGTCGGTGTCGCCGGAGCCGACGGTGCCGACGCGCACGTTGCCCTTGGCTTTGCGCACATCGGTATCACCGGAGCCGACCACGCCGATCTCGACGTTGCCACCCACGGTATCCAGCTCGAAGTCGCCCGAGCCGATCGTGCCGACCTTGGCATCGCCGCGGATGTTGCGGGCCTTGAAATCGCCGGAACCGACCGAGAGCAGGTTCAGCGCACCAGCACCGTCGAGGATGACATCGCCCGAGCCGACCGCTGCGGTCACCAGGCCTTTGATCTGCTGAACCTTGATGTCACCCGAGCCGACGTCGGCGCTCAGCGAGTGCGCACCGGTGACGCTGGCATCGCCGGAGCCGACCTTGAGCTGGACCAGGATCGAGTCCGGTACGGTGCCGCGCATGTCCAGGTAGGCATAGCTGCTGCCGCTGATGGTGAGCGTGTTGCGGGCGTCGCGCTGCAGGCGGACGACCAGCTTGTCGCCGACCTTCTGCTGGGTCACGGTCAGTTCGCGCAGCCAATCCGCATTGGAGGCGCAGGCGCGCCCCCCGAGCTGGGCCGCACCCGGCCCGGCCTGCAGCACCAGGTCGTGCTGGTTCACTTCGAACACCACCGCCTTGGCGCCGGCCAGGTCGAGCTTGAGGTCACGCACTTCGTTGAACTTGCACTGCGGTTCATCGGCGAGGGCGGTCAGCGGCAGCAACAACAGGGAAGCAACAGCGAGCGTGCGGATCATGGGTGGCTCCTCAGTGAAGGGCAGGGATCAGATTTCGCCGGCGCGGCGGCGCAGGCGGATGGCCAGGAACAGGAACACCACGCCGGCGGCGGCACCGATCCACAGTTCCGGCATGGCGAAGGTAGCCAGCTGGTGGCTCGGGCCCAGTTCGTTGACCAGGTTGTCCATGTTGCCGTTGCCGCTGAACATCGACTCGCCGCGGTAGAACTGGTCGCTGGCCGGGACCGCGCTGAGCAGCAGGCGGCCCACGATGTGCTTCCAGAACCAGCCGCCGGTCAGGTCGAACAGGGTCATCACCTTGGTGGTGCTGACGATGATGCCGGCGAACAGCGGCAGCATCACCGCCCACAGGAACGGCTTGGTCTTGGCCCAGGCCGAGCACAGCAGCAGCCAGCCAACGGTCGGCAGGGCCCAGAGCAGGTAGACCGGGATCCAGGACAGGTGACCGGCGAGAATGGTCAGTGGGCTGGCCGGGCCCCAGATCAGCAGCATCGGGTCGCCGCCGTGGGCGATCACCACGATCGAGATCATCACCAGGAAGCCCAACATGGTCAGGGCCGAGGCAATCACCGCGATGAGCGGGGCGATCAGCAGCGCACTCACGGCCTTGGACAGGACGGTGGACGTATCCGACAGCGGCAGCGACTTCCAGAACAGGATGCTGCGATCGCGACGGTCGTCGTACAGGGCGCCCAGGCAGTAGAAGAACACCACGAAGGCGAGCACGATCAGCGGCCAGCCCGAGCTCAGGATCAGGGTCAGATCCAGGCCGTTGGCCAGGTCATGCAGGTTCTTGGCATCGAGCTTGCTGGTCAGCAGGCTCAGGTCCAGTCCGTTGATGCTGACGTTTTCGTCGTTGAGGTGGAGGCCGCCACTCTTGACCGCACGGTGCATGGCCACCAGGCCGAACACGATGCCGAGCAGGCTCATCACCAGCGAGATGCCACCGGCGATCACCGGCGCATACAGGAACCCGCCACGGTTTTCCCAGTACTCACGCTTGAGCAGCCACTTGAACGAACTGGCCTTGCTGATGGGGTGGTTGACGGTGTTCATGCGTAGGTTCCCTTCATGATGGCCACGAACAGATCCGCCAGCCCCGGGCTGCGGATTTCCCCCAAGGGCGTGAGTTGGGCGCGTGGCACCCCGTCGAACAGCAGCACGGTCTTGCCGAAGGGCAGGGCGCGTTCGTCGATCGGCTTGAGTGCGCGCGCGGCCTCGACGGCATCGGCCGACACCAGCACTTCGGTATAGCGCTCGCCGATGTCTTCCATATCGGTGGTGAGCACGATGCGGCCATCACGGATGAACATCACATCGGTGAGGATGTGCTCGATCTCTTCCACCTGGTGGGTGGTGACGATGATCGTCTTCTGCTCATCGAAATAGTCCTCCAGCAGACGCTGGTAGAACTCCTTGCGGTACAGGATGTCCAGGCCCAGGGTCGGTTCGTCCAGCACCAGCACCTTGGCATCGATGGCCATCACCAGGGCCAGGTGCAGCTGCACGATCATGCCCTTGGACAGTTCGCGCACGCGCTGCTTGGGATGCAGCTTGGTGGAGGCCAGGAAGCGCTCGCAGCGCGCCCGGTCGAAACGCGGATGGGTGCCGGCGACGAAATCGATCGCCTCGCGCACCTTCATCCAGCGCGGCAGCACCGCCACGTCGGCGATGAAGCACACATCGTTCATCAGGGCATTGCGCTGCTCGGTCGGGTCCAGCCCGAGCACGCGCAGCTCGCCTTCCACCGAGGTCAGGCCGAGCAGCGCCTTGAGCAGGGTGGTCTTGCCGGCGCCGTTGGGGCCGATCAGGCCGGTGATGCGGCCGGGCGCGATCGTGAAGCTGGTGTTGTCCAGCGCCACGGTCTGTTTATAGGCCTTGCGCAGGCCTCGAGCGGAAATGACGACATCACTTGCAACGGCATTCATGAGGATTTCCCCTGGGGCAGCAATTCGTCGAGGTTCAGGCCCAGGCGCTGGATGCGCTCCAGGACCAGCGGCCATTCTTCATTGAGGAACCGGTCGCGCTCGCTGCTGCGCAGCTGCGTGGCCGCTTCCTCGGTCATGAACATGCCCAGGCCGCGGCGCTTTTCGACCAGGCCTTCATCAGCCAGTTCCTGGTAGGCGCGCGATACGGTGATGGGGTTGAGCTGGTACTCGGCGGCAACCTGCCGGACCGAAGGCAAGGCGTCGCCGGGCTTGATGATGCCGTCAAGCATCATGGCGATCACGCGCTCTTTCAGCTGGCGGTAGATCGGAGCACCATCGCTCCATTGAATATCGCTCATGGTCAGCTCCGTGGGTTCAGCGACTGCGCGAATGAGAAGTAAGGCATGGACAGGGAGCTGTGCAGCCGGCGGGGGGGCGTGGGGGCGCCGTTGGCGGTCCCTGCCTCGATGACGCCTGCGTCCTGCGGGCCTTCAAACACATCGGCGCTGGCAGGGCTGCCAGCGTCACCGGAGGGGATGCCGAACCAGCCGAGCAGGAGCAGCGCCGAGGCGGCGGTGACGGCTTTGGCGGCGTGGCGGTGGCGCATGCGGTTCATGGGCTTCCCCTGTCTAGGTGACTGGTGTTGTATGCAACTATAACACCGGCACGCCGAAGATCAACAGGGGGCGATACCCAACTGATGGCAGGGGCCTGGCGGCGCCGTCCGGAATCTCCCAAGTCTTTGAATGGAAAGGATGTTTTTTGGATGCGCGACGGCGACATGCGCCAGCGCACATTCATTGATGTCAATGGTATGGCAAGCCGTAAGCGCATTCAGGCAATGGGATGCGGATGCCCGCTACCGCAACCGACACCGCCAAACGCGGCAAAGCAGCCCCCGAATGCGCTGGGCCCGCGCCCTGCATGGGGCGCTGCGACCGCGTTGCTTGCGTGTGCCTGAAACCGGCGGACCGGCGGCGTCCGGCGGCAAAAACACCGGTGATATAGTGCCCGCCGCAGCCTTGGCAGCCCTTGCCAGGCCCGTTCACCCCCTCGTTGTCCCCACTTTGGAGTGTCGCGATGCACCACGTGTCTCTGTCGTCTGTCCGTCGCGACCGCGCTGCGCGCCGGGCGCCTTGGTCCCTGCTGTTGCTGGCGGCCAGCCTGCTGGTGGGCGCGTCGGCCCAGGCGGCCGATCTGCTGGATGTGAGCTACCGCCCGCTGGCCGGCAAGGGCGAGGTCAACCTGGCCAAGCAGTACGGCGGCAAGGTGCTGCTGGTGGTCAATACCGCCAGCAAGTGCGGTTTCACCCCGCAGTACGAAGGTCTGGAGGCGCTGCAGCGCAAGTACGCCGCGCGTGGTTTCTCGGTGCTTGGCTTCCCCTCCAACGACTTCAAGGGTCAGGAGCCGGGCGATGAGAGCCAGATCCAGGAGTTCTGCACGCTGACCTACGGCGTGAAGTTCCCGATGTTCCAGAAGGTGGTGGTGACCGGGCCGGATGCGACGCCGCTGTACCGCAGTCTCGCCACCGCCACGGGCGTGTCCCCGGGCTGGAACTTCCACAAGTATCTGATCGGCCGCGATGGCCGGGTGGTAGCGCAGTTCCCGAGCAAGGTCACGCCGGACGATCCGAAGCTGGTGGCGGCGATCGAACGTGAACTCTCTGTCACCACCAACACGCGCTGACGATATCGACATCTCGGACGCGCGTGCGACAATGGTTGCTTTCGCGCCGACGTCGGCGTCCAGTCACTTCCAGGAATGCAGCGAATGAAGATGGGAATGCGCGGCGCCGCGGCGTCGGTTCTGATTCTGGCGATGGGTGCCACCGGTACCGCGATGTCGCAACAACCAGCCGCCCGCGCGGCTGTCAAGGAGACTTCCACTTTGAACACCCAACGGGAAAAGCTCGGCTACGCCATCGGTATCGATGTGGCCAATTCGTTCGGTCCGATCTCCAGCGAGATCGACCTGGCCGCCCTGCGTCGCGGTGTGACCAATGCCTTTGAAGGCAAGCAGCCGCTGATCAGCCAGGAAGAGGCGCAGAAGACCGATGCCGCCCTGCGCCAGGCCGTGATGGCCAAGAGCGGCCAGCCGGTTCCGGGCGTTGCGCCGGGCACCGCGCCGCCGAAGGTGGACCGTGAAAAGGTCGGCCTGATGCTGGGCAGCTTCGCCGTGGGCCCGTCGCTGGCACCGCTGAAGGACGATCTGGACCTGGACGCGCTGTTCGATGCGGTCAGCACCACCTTCAACAACGGCACTCCGAAGATGAGCGCCGAGCAGGCCAAGGCCACGCTGGAAGGCTTCATGAAGGGCAAGCAGGCTGAAATGGACGCCAAATCCGCCGCCCAAGCCGGTACCAACCGCGTGGATGGCAACAACTTCCTGGCCAAGAACAAGACCGCGCCGGGCGTGGTGACCACCGCCTCGGGCCTGCAGTACCAGGTGCTGCGCCCGGGTTCGGGCGAGCGCCCGATGCCGACCAGCAAGGTGCGCGTGAACTACGAAGGCAAGCTGCTCGACGGCACCGTGTTCGACAGCAGCTACCAGCGTGGCCAGCCGATCGAGTTCGGTCTGGACCAGGTGATCAAGGGGTGGTCCGAAGGCGTTTCGCTGATGCCGACCGGCTCGAAGTACCGCTTCTGGATTCCGGGCGAGCTGGCCTATGGCGAGCAGGGCACCCCGGGTGGCCCGATCGGTCCGAACGCGACGCTGACGTTCGACGTCGAGCTGCTGAACGTTCTGCCGTAACGGATCTGGAGCACCACCGCCCATGCGCGTTGCGATTTTCGGTACCGGCTACGTCGGTCTTGTCACGGGTACCTGCCTGGCCGAGGTTGGCCACCAGGTGATCTGTGTCGATATCGACCAGGCCAAGGTCGACGGCCTCAACAACGGGATCGTTCCGATCTATGAGCCCGGCCTGGAGCCGATGGTCAAGGCCAACCACGATGCGTCGCGGTTGACCTTCACCTCCGACGCCGCCGCCGCGATCGCGCATGGCCAGGTGATTTTCATTGCCGTGGGCACGCCACCGGACGAGGACGGCAGTGCCGACCTGCAGTACGTGCTGGCCGTGGCCCGCACCATCGGCCGGCACATCACCGTGCCGGTGGTGGTGGTGAACAAATCGACCGTGCCGGTAGGCACGGCCGACAAAGTCCGTGAGGCCATCGCGCAGGCGCTGGCCGACCGCGGCGTGGAGATCGCGTTCGACGTGGTCTCCAACCCCGAATTCCTCAAGGAAGGTGACGCGGTCGCCGACTGCATGCGGCCGGACCGCATCGTGGTGGGCGCGTCCAATCCCGAATCGGTCGCGCTGATGCGCCGCCTGTATGCGCCGTTCAACCGCAACCACGACCGCGTGGTGGAGATGGACGTGCGCTCGGCGGAGCTGACCAAGTACGCGGCCAACGCGATGCTGGCGACCAAGATTTCGTTCATGAACGAAATCGCCAACATCGCCGAGAAGGTCGGTGCCGATATCGAGCAGGTCCGCCAGGGCATCGGCTCGGATCCGCGCATCGGCTGGCACTTCATCTACCCCGGCGCCGGGTACGGTGGCTCGTGCTTCCCCAAGGATGTGCAGGCGCTGGCCCGGACCGCTCAGCAGTACGGCCATGAGCCGAAGCTGTTGAACGCGGTCGAAGCCGTCAACGAACACCAGAAGGGCCATCTGTACGCCCTGATCCAGCGCCACTACGACCGTGGCGAGGATGAAGGCGTGCGCGGCAAGACCTTCGCGGTGTGGGGCCTGGCGTTCAAGCCCAACACCGATGACATGCGTGAAGCCTCCAGCCGCCGCCTGCTGGCGCAGCTGTGGGAGGCCGGTGCGCAGGTGCGCGCCTACGATCCTGAAGCGACCGAAGAAGCGCGCCGCATTTTCGGTGAGCGCGATGATCTGGTGTTCTGCGACAACGCTTATGACGCCCTCGAGGGCGCCGATGCGCTGGTCGTGGTGACCGAATGGAAGCAGTTCCGCAGCCCGGATTTCGTCCGCCTGCGTGAAATGCTCAACGATGCGGTCGTGTTCGACGGCCGCAATCTGTACGACCCGCAGGACATCGAAGCCGCGGGCCTGGCTTATTACGGCATTGGCCGGGGACGTTCGTTGAATGCATGAGTCCACACCCTCCGAGCGCGAACAGGCACTGGAAGCACGCCTGATCGAGCTGGAAATGCGCGTCTCCTTCCAGGAGCAGGCGTTGGCCGAACTGAGCGAGGCCCTGGCCGATGCGCGCATGGAAGGCAACCGCAATGCCGACCTGACCCGCATCCTGCTCGAAGACCTCGGCAAGGTCCGCACCGCGTTGTATTCCGATTCGGCCGAAGAGCCGCCGCCGCCGCACTACTGATCTGACGTCATGAGCGATACTCTCCGCGACCAGCTGCTGGGCCTTGGCTTCAAAGCCGCGCCCAAACCCGAACGAACCAACGACCGCAAGCCGGATCGTCGACCCGACGCGCGCCGCGATGGCCGCCCGGCCGGCAAGCCGCAGGGCGCGCGCCCGGCCGGCAAGCCCGGCGAGGGCCAGCGGCCCGCCC
>NZ_JASCOO010000071.1:0-21510 GCF_029959485.1 Stenotrophomonas sp. PS02301 | reverse complement strand
GGGGGGCGTGGGGGTTGAGCGCTGGGGGCCGGGGCAACCCTATTGCGGGGGGGCCGGCCCGCGGCCGCCACTACCTGGGCAATGCGACGGTGACCGGGCAGACCGGCGTGCCGGCGCACCCGTGCGGTATCAGCGATCAAACCCCAGCAGCAGCGGATCGTGGTCCGAACTGCGCCACGGGCCCGCTTCGTTGCGGTCGCGGTAGCCGACATCGTCGGCTTCATCGGCATTGATGTGCCACTCCGCCGCCGCGCGCAGGCGTTTGGCCATGCCCGGGCTCAACAACGCATGGTCCAACCGGCCGGTCATGCCGTTGTAGACATAGCTGTAAGGCCGTTCGACCTTCGCCACTGCGAACGCATCCCGCCAGCCGGCCGCGTGCAGGGTGCGGATCGGGTCTTCCATCGCGTAGGCGTTGAAGTCGCCCAGCAGCACTGCATCGCGGGTGCCCGCACCGGTGGGATCGGTCGCCAGCCACTGGTCCAGCAGCGTGGCCGAGGCGACCCGGGTGGCATTCCAGCAGGCCTGGCCGTCCTTCTGATCGGCATCGGCACCGGTCGCTTCGGAGCAGCCCTTGGATTTGAAGTGATTGGCCACGACCACGAACGGCGCGCCCTTGCCCGCGCGGAAGGCCTGCGCCAGCGGCACGCGGCTGCGCTCGCCGAAGGGCTCCTTCTCCAGCACGGCGGGGGCGCCGACCGGGGTCACGCGCGTGGCGCGGTAGATGATGCCGACCCGGATCGGGTTGTCACCCGGGCCCTGCTTCGCGTCGATGAAACGCCAGTCGGCACCCTGGCCCCGGTCCGCATTGAGCGCATCGACCAGCTGAGCGATCGCCGACTGCGGGCCGTAGCCATCGTTCTCCAGTTCCATCAGCGCGGCGACATCGGCACCGAGCGCGTTGATGGTGGCGACCAGCTTGGCTTTCTGCGCCTGGTGTTCGGCAAGGGTGCGGGCGCCGCGCAGGGTCGGGTAACCGCCGCCCTGACCGTCGCCATTGAAGAAGTTCTCCAGGTTGAACGCCGCCACGTGCAGGGCACCGGCCACCACCGGTACCGCCGGGCGCTCCAGCCCGGGCAGGTTCAGGGGACGGGTCACCTGCAGGCGGGCGTTGCCTTTGGGATCGATGCGGACGATGCCTTCCACGTTGCGCAGGACCATGCCGGTGCGCAGGTTCGCCGCCGCCGGCAGGTAGGCCACCGGGCCGGGATCCCGGGCATCGCTGCCATCGTCCAGCACCAGCCGGCGACGCAGGTTGTCGGCCACCTCATGGGCGTGCTCCGGGGTGCCGGGTGCGGCCACCTCACTCGGCTGCCAGAGGCGGCCGCCGAAGGCTACGGTCAACTCACCGAAACGCGACAGGCCATCGGTACCGGCCAGGGTCAGTGGCGCGGCGATACGGACCTGCTGGCCATCCAGCGTGCGCCAGTCGGTCGGCGGCGCGGTCAGGGTGACCGTGGCCGACGTGGCCGGCGCCGGGCGCACCTGCGGCGAGGTGGCGGGCTGCGGCTGGGCGGCATGGACCGCGCCGGACAACGCCAGCGCGAGAGCGAACACGAGGGGGGTACGGCGCATCGGAAGCGGGACTCCAGGGAAGTGCGACAAGGCTAACCACATAACGTGAAACGCCGCCCTTCGGCGGCGTCGGTGGCCTGATCCGGCAAAGCCGTCATTTCAGGTTGGCGAGCATCCAATCGACCGTGGCATGGATCTGCTCCTCGGTCAGCGCCGGATTCCCGCCCTTGGGCGGCATGATGCCACCGTCCGGGCCGGTATAGCCCTCCACCGCGTGCTTGTAGAGCGTGTCCTTGCCCTGGGCAATGCGCGCATCCCAATGCCCGTGATCCAGCGTCGGCGCCTTGCCGACGCCATTGGTATGGCAGGCGGTGCAGAGGTTGTCGTAGATCACCTTGCCGTCGGTGGTACCGCCGTAGGCGACCTGCGAGGCGGCTTTGACCAGCGCGGCGGCATGGGCGGCGGCCTGCGCGGCGGCACCGGTGCTGCCGGCGTACACCGCACCGGCGGGCGCGATGCGCTGCTCGGTACGTTTGGCCGCCATCGGCGAGACTTCAGGGGGAATGCTGGTATGCAGGTAGGCCGCAAAGATGATGAGGCCGAGTGTGATGGCCATCAGCAGCGCGATGACCATGGAAAAGCGTTTCAGGAACTCGAGGTCGTAATTCCGCACTCTCTATACCCCTGGCTGGTAGTCGTTGGACCACGGCTTGTCGGCCGAGTATGACCAGCGTCGGCGGCGCTGCGCAAGCGACCGCCGGGTGTCGCAATGCAGCATCGGCGCTGCTCAGGCGCCCGCGGCACGCAGGCAGAAAACACAGATCGACTCGACCAGCGCATCTTCGTCGCCGTGCGCGTCGCGGCTCAGTGCGGTCGGGCCGACCAGCGCCTCGGTGAACGCCCCCACGATGCAGGCCGCTGCGACATGGGTGTCCTGCGGCGGGAAGGTGCCTGCCTCCACGCCATCGGCGACGATGCGCCGGAACACATCGCCGAACAGACGGCGGCAACGGATGCGCTCGGCCTCCACTTCCGGATCCACCGGCTCGGCGATGAAGGCATAGGCCAGCCCGGGCCCGGCCAGCGCGCGCCGCACGAAGGCGGTGATCGCCCGGCGCAGGCGCTCCGGCGCGGGCAGCGGCTCGGCCGCGATCGCCTCGAAGATGCGCAGCTCGTGCTCGACGGCGGCGGTGAGCACCTCCACGAACAGTTCGGCCTTGGAGGGGAAGTGCCGGTAGATCAGGCCGGTGGAGACCCCGGCTTCGGCCGCCACGGCGGTCACCGGGGCGTTGCGGTAGCCGCCGGCCGCCACCAGCACACGGGTCGCCAGCAGGATGCGTTCACGGGCGCCGGCAAGGCGTTCTTCCATCAGGGCGGAGCGTTTATAGGCCATTTGTTGATTCTATGTTCAATTTTTGAATTTGTGTTCACTTCTTTGTCGAACCCGGCTACGCTGGGGGTACATCGCCCGCGGGACGGCCCTGTCAGCCCGTCCATCCCTCCCGGCGCGTCCCATCCCTTGTTGTTGCGGAGTCGCCCATGCACGTCCCGACCATGAACTTCGATCTCGGCGAAGAGATCGACCTGCTGCGCCAGAGCGTGGCCCATTTTGCCTCCGCTGAAATCGCCCCGCTGGCGGCCCAGGCCGACGAAGAGAATCTGTTCCCCAATGCGCTGTGGCGCAAGCTTGGCGAGCAGGGCCTGCTCGGCCTGACCGTGGAAGAGGAATACGGCGGCAGCGGCATGGGCTACCTCGCGCATGTGGTGGCGATGGAAGAGATCTCGCGCGCCTCCGGTGCCATCGCGTTGTCCTACGGTGCGCACTCGAACCTGTGCGTGAACCAGCTGCGCAAGAACGGCAACGAAGAGCAGAAAAAGCGCTACCTGCCCGGCCTGTGCAGCGGCGAGCTGGTCGGCGCGCTGGCGATGAGCGAACCGGGCGCCGGCTCGGACGTGGTGTCGATGAAGCTGCGCGCGGACAAGCGCGGTGATCACTACGTGCTCAACGGCAACAAGATGTGGATCACCAACGGCCCGGATGCCGATGTGCTGGTGGTCTATGCCAAGACCGATCCGGATGGCGGCGCCAAGGGCATCACCGCGTTCCTGATCGAAAAGGGCATGAAGGGCTTCTCCACGGCGCAGAAGCTGGACAAGCTCGGCATGCGCGGCTCCAACACCTGCGAGCTGGTCTTCCAGGATTGCGAAGTGCCCGAAGCCAACGTGCTTGGCGTGGTCGGCGGTGGCGTCAAGGTGCTGATGTCCGGTCTGGACTATGAGCGCGTGGTGCTTTCCGGCGGCCCGCTCGGGCTGATGGCGGCCGCGATGGATGTGGTGATGCCGTACGTGCACGAGCGCAAGCAGTTCGGCGAGGCGATCGGCACCTTCCAGCTGATCCAGGCCAAGCTGGCCGACATGTATGTGGGCCTCAACGCCTGCCGTGCCTATGTCTACGCGGTGGCACGCGCCTGCGACCAGGGCCGCACCACGCGCCAGGACGCAGCCGGCGCGATCCTGTATTCGGCCGAGAAGGCCACCTGGCTGACCGGCCAGGCGATCCAGATCCTGGGCGGCAACGGCTATATCAACGAGTACCCGACCGGACGGTTGTGGCGCGATGCCAAGCTGTATGAAATCGGCGCCGGCACCTCGGAGATCCGCCGCATGCTGATCGGCCGCGAACTGTTCCAGCGCACCAAGTAAGGGCCCTGCCATGACCGTATTGAGCACCCAGCTGCAACCGGGCAGCGACACCTTCGAGGCCAACCGCGCCGCGCTGCAGGCGGTGGTCGACGACCTGCGCGCTACCCTGGCGCAGACCGCGCTGGGCGGCAGCGAAGCGGCGCGCGCCAAGCACACCGCACGCGGCAAGCTGCTGGTGCGTGACCGCATCGATGCCCTGCTCGACCCGGGCAGCGCCTTCCTGGAAATCGCCCCGCTGGCCGCGCACGGCATGTATGGCGACCCGATCCCCAGCGCCGGCGTGGTTGCCGGCATCGGCCGGGTCTCGGGCGTGGAATGCGTGATCGTGGCCAACGATGCCACGGTCAAGGGTGGCACCTACTACCCGATGACGGTCAAGAAGCACCTGCGCGCGCAGGAAGTGGCCGAACAGAACCGCCTGCCCTGCATCTACCTGGTGGATTCGGGCGGTGCGTTCCTGCCGTTGCAGGATGAGGTGTTCCCGGACCGCGACCATTTCGGCCGGATTTTCTACAACCAGGCCAACCTGTCCGCGCAGGGCATCCCGCAGATCGCCTGCGTGATGGGCAGCTGCACCGCCGGTGGCGCCTACGTGCCGGCGATGAGCGATGAAACGGTGATCGTGCGCGAGCAGGGCACCATCTTCCTCGGCGGCCCGCCGCTGGTGAAAGCGGCCACCGGTGAAGTGGTCACCGCCGAAGAACTGGGCGGTGCCGATGTGCACACGCGCATCTCCGGCGTGGCCGACCACATGGCCGACAACGACCTGCAGGCGCTGGGCCGGGTCCGCGCGATCATCGCCCAGCTCAACTGGCGCAAGCCCGAGCCGGCGCTGGCGGTGCAGGCCCCGGTGGAACCGCGGCATCCGGCCCACGAGCTGTATGGCGTGATCCCGGCCGACACGCGCAAGCCCTACGACGTGCGCGAAGTGATCCTGCGCCTGGTCGACGATTCGCGCTTTGATGAGTTCAAGCCGCGCTACGGCAACACCCTGGTCACCGGCTTCGCGCACCTGCACGGCTACCCGGTGGGCATCATCGCCAACAACGGCATCCTGTTCTCCGAGTCCGCGCTGAAGGGCGCGCACTTCATCGAACTGTGCACGCAGCGCGGCATTCCGCTGGTGTTCCTGCAGAACATCACCGGCTTCATGGTTGGCCGCAAGTACGAGCACGGCGGCATCGCCAAGGACGGGGCCAAGCTGGTCATGGCCGTGGCCTGCGCCAAGGTGCCCAAGTTCACCGTGGTGATCGGCGGCTCGTTCGGTGCCGGCAACTACGGCATGTGCGGCCGCGCCTACTCACCCAACTTCCTGTGGATGTGGCCGAACGCGCGCATCGGCGTGATGGGCGGCGAGCAGGCCGCCAGCGTGCTGGCCACGGTCAAACGCGATGGCATCGAAGCCAAGGGCGGGCAGTGGTCGGCCGAGGAAGAAGACGGCTTCAAGTCGCCGATCCGCGCGCAGTTCGAATCGCAGGGCCACCCGTACTACGCCAGCGCCCGCCTCTGGGATGACGGCGTGATCGATCCGGCCGACACCCGTCGTGTGCTGGGCCTGGCGCTGTCGGCCAGCCTCAACGCCCCGGCGAAGAAGACCGACTTCGGCGTGTTCCGCATGTAATGCACGGGCGGTGCCGCCTGGCACCGCCGCCCTTGGCCCGCGCAACGAGACCACCATGTTCACCAAGATCCTGATCGCCAACCGTGGCGAAATCGCCTGCCGCGTCATCGCTACCTGCCAACGCCTGGGCATCGCCACCGTGGCGGTGTACTCCGACGCCGACCGCCACGCGCGCCACGTGCGCCTGGCCGACGAGGCCATCGCGATCGGCCCGGCGCCGGCGCGCGAGAGCTACCTGCGCGGCGATGCCATCCTGGAGGCCGCCCGCCGCACCGGCGCGCAGGCGATCCATCCCGGCTACGGCTTCCTCTCGGAGAATGCCGGTTTCGCGCAGGCCTGCGCCGAGGCCGGCATCGTGTTCATCGGCCCCTCTGCGGCGGCAATCCGCGCGATGGGCGACAAGAGCGCGGCCAAGGCGCTGATGCAGCAGGCCGGCGTGCCGCTGACCCCGGGCTACCACGGCGACGAGCAGATCCCCGAGTTCCTGCGCAAGCAGGCCGACAGCATCGGCTACCCGGTGTTGATCAAGGCCAGCGCCGGCGGCGGTGGCAAGGGCATGCGCCGCGTGGATGACAGCGCGACCTTCACCGAGGCGCTGGCCAGCTGCCAGCGTGAAGCGCAGTCCGCGTTCGGCAACGCACACGTGCTGGTCGAGAAGTATGTGGAGCGTCCGCGCCACATCGAGATCCAGGTGTTCGGCGACAGCCACGGCAACGTGGTGTACCTGTTCGAGCGCGACTGCTCGGTGCAGCGCCGCCATCAGAAGGTGCTCGAAGAAGCGCCTGCGCCCGGCATGACGCCCGAGCGCCGCGCCGCGATGGGCAAGGCGGCCGTCGATGCCGCGCGCGCGGTCAACTACGTCGGCGCGGGCACGGTGGAGTTCATCGCCGGCCCGGATGGCGATTTCTACTTCATGGAAATGAACACCCGCCTGCAGGTGGAGCACCCGGTCACCGAGTGCATCACCGGCACCGACCTGGTGGAATGGCAGCTGCGCGTGGCCAGCGGTGAACCGCTGCCGCTGCAGCAGGATCAACTGCAGATCCGCGGGCACGCACTGGAAGCCCGCCTGTACGCCGAAGACGCCGACCGCGGTTTCCTGCCCTCCACCGGCACCCTGCGCCACCTGCGCCTGCCGGCCAACACCGCGCACGTGCGCGTGGATGCCGGTGTGGAACAGGGCGACGCGATCACCCCGTTCTACGACCCGATGATCGCCAAGCTGATCGTCTGGGATGTCGACCGCGACGCCGCGCTGCGCCGCATGCAGCAGGCGCTGGCCGAGTGCGAAGTGGTCGGCGTGACCACCAATGCCGCCTTCCTGCGCCGGCTGGTGATGACCGATTCGTTTACCCAGGCCAAGCTGGACACCGCGCTGATCGAGCGCGAGCAGGCCGCACTGGCCCCCAACGACGACGACAGTGATCCGGCGCTGTGGGCGCTGGCCGCGATTGCCGGCGTGGCCACCAGCGAAGCCGCCAGCCGTGATGCGCGTGACCCGCACTCGCCGTGGCAGGCCCAGGATGGCTGGCGCCTTGGTGCGGCCGCCGCACGCGCGCTGACGCTGGAGCACCGGGGTGCACAGCGCAGCGTGGCCGTGCAGGGCGCGGGCGGACAGTGGACCGTCCACATGGATGGCAACGCGCTGCAGGGCAGCGGCCGCCTGGCCGGTGATGCGCTGCGCGTGCAGATCGGCGAGCAGCTGCATCGCGCCACCGTCATCCGCGACGGCAATGAGCTGTACCTGTTCGGCAGCGAGGGCGTGCAGCGCTTCACCCTGCATGATCCGGTCAGCGAAGCGGACCAGTCCGTCGCCGATGCCGGCAGCCTGGTCGCGCCGATGCCGGGCCGTATCGTGGCCACACTCGTGTCACCGGGCACGGCGGTCAAACGCGGCGCGCCGCTGCTGGTGCTGGAAGCGATGAAGATGGAGCACACGCTGCAGGCACCGGCCGATGGCACCGTGCAGGGTTACCGGGTCAAAGCCGGGGATCAGGTGGGTGATGGGGCCGTGCTGGTGGATTTCGAGGCGGGGTGAGTCACCCGGTTGGCGGCTCGGCAGTGAGTACCGGCGTCCACACCTGGCCGCCGGGGTCGAACTCAGAGGTCGACATCTGCTGTGCCCGCCAGCCTACGCCACACACGGCGAGCGGGCTGAGCTGCATGGGATCCATGTCGAGCACCTGCTCGATATCCTGTTCGTTGATCGCGGCCGTAACAAAGGCCCCCAGGCCCTGTTCGGTCGCGCAGGTCAGCAGCAGCTGCGAGATGTGGCCAACATCCAGGATCACCGCGCGGTAGGCCTTGGGATGGTGGCGGTACTTCCAGTAGGTGCGCGCGAACCGGGGGGCCAGCACGATCAGCACCGGCGCATCGGCAAACCAGTGTTGGCCGGCGGTGAACAACACCGCCAGCTCTGCCATGGACCGCGCATCGGAAGGCAGGGCGGACACGCCGTGCGAGGCAGGATCGTAGTGATACAGACCCGCCTGGAGGCCCTCGACATGCTGCACCAGCAGATACGCTTCGGTGGGATGCAGGCCCCCGGCGGACGGTACGTTCTTTTTGAGAAACACCGCGTCTTCTTCGACCACCTGCCGTCCTGTTTCAGCCAGGGTGCGCTGCAGCAGTCGTGATAGCTCGGCCAGCGGCAGTGGCTGCGCCGTATCGAAGTTGCGGCAGGTGCTGCGCTCGCGCAGGCTGCGGTCGAACGCTTCCTCGGGCTGGCGTGGCAGGCGGCGAGGTTCTCCTGCGTGGGGAGCCAACGCGGGCGGTGGCGGCCCAAGGTGTGCACGCAGCCCCGCCGCTGTGTGCAGTCCCGCCGATTCCAGGGCTTTCACGCTGTCCTGGCCCTGCCAGCGGCCCTGCCAATGGAGCATCGCGGCAGGTCCCCACCACGGCACCTGCCGCAGCTGCGCTTCACGTTCAGCCAACGCGTCGCGATCTGCTCCCTGTGCCTGGACCAGCCCATGCGCCAGCAGGTAGCGCAGATCGCTGTCATCTTCCCCGGCGGGCCGTGGCTCCCATCGCTCCGGGTCGAGACGTCCCAGCAGCAGCACCTGTGACTCATTGAGCTCGACCGGCGCCGGCAGGTGCGGTGCCAGCGCCGTCCAGACACTGCGCAGGGTCATGCCCGTACCACCGGATACCAGCGCGCGCAGATCGAAGGAGGTCTGCTGTCGGGGCTCGAGGTAGAGGGTGCGGCATCGGCGCAGGTGGAGGGTATCGTGCATGGGCAGCCAGAAAGGGAAGCATCGCGTGTTCCAGTGTGTCGGCCGGGATCGCCAAAGATGAAGGCCGATGATCATCGGGCGACTCAAGCGCTTCACGCGCCGGCCGCTATCGATCGCGGCTGTAACGTCACACCCCGGCCTGCGCGTACGCCTCCTCCTTCCCTCCGCTATCTCCGAGACATCCCACATGACCAGCACTTCTCCGCCGCTTTCCTCCAACGATGCCGTACAGCTGCTGGATCTGCTCAGCAGCGACGATGCGTTCCGTACCCTGTTCCAGGCCGATCCCGCTGCCGCGCTGGCGACCATCAGCGCCGAGGCGGGCGCGGGATCGTGCGACTGCGAATCAGGCGGTCCGCTGGCCAGCAAGGAAGAATTCCAGGCCGCTCGCACGCGCCTGCTTGCCCACCTGACCGCCACCAGCTCCTTCAGCTTCCCGCACTGTTTCGTCAGCGGTGACATCGACTCACAACTGCAGCGCAAGCCGCAGCCCTGAGGTCTGGCGGTTACTGCAACGACGTCGCGTCCAGACGTCGTTGCGCGGCCCGGCTGTCATGGACATTCAGCGCCTGCAGGAGATAGGAACCGGCGTTTTCCGCGTAGGCCCTGCCGCGTTGTGTCGCCAGCCAGCGTTGCTCGGCGGCGGCAGCCACCTGGTCCCCGGCGGCCACCAGGCTGTCCTGCAGGGCGACGTGGACCTGGAACAACTCGCTGCCGTCGATGAGCGCGCGCAAACGCTGCACCGATTGCGCAGCCCGGCCATCCACGCGATCCTGGTTGGCCACCAGCACCGCCACCATCTGCGTTCCACGCGGGTCATCCAGTGCCTTGGCAAGTCGCTGCAGATGCGGCAACTGGCGACGTGCCACGTCATAGAGCTCGGCGCGTTGCGCGAGATAGGCCGAGGCAGCGGCCATGTACAGCCACTCTCCCCGCTCACCTGCCGCAGGATCGGCCGCCTGCGCGATCATGGTGGCGATAAGCTGCTCATATTCGTGTGCGCCGGCCTTTCGCACGGCAATGCTGGCCAGCGAAAGCGACTGCGCCTGGAACATTCCGCAGATCCGCGCGTTGTCACCGCAGTGGCGCAGCGCACCTGCATTGGCCCGCAGTGCCGCCGCCGGCTCGCCCGCGTCCAGCGCGACGGCGGTGCCCTCCAGGTGCATGGCAAGATCATCCTCCCGAGCGGCGGCAAGCATGCGCTGGGCGCCCACCAGGTCGCCATGAGCGGCGAGCGCGGCGACCATGTGGCGGTTCACTGACCATTGACCGATCCGTGCGGATTGACGATAGCTGCGCAGTGCCGCATCGGCGTGATTCTGCGCCAGCTCGGCGCGACCGAGCGCCTGCAACGCCATGGCCTGCAACGGGTTCTGTGCGACAGCGGCCTTGCGTGCAGCCTGCTCGGACTCGCTATACCGCCCCACGCTCAGCATGGACCAGGCGTAGTTGGCATGGGCGCCGTGGTAATCGGGATAGAGATCGCCCAAGAGCTTCCACTTTTCGGCCGTGGCGAGTGTTCCGGCGCCGTTGAGATCGGCATCCCAGGCGTCCATGTACAGCCGATCCCGCCCTGACAAGCGACCGGCAGCGCGTTTTGCCGCGGCCAGCGATTGCCGGGCCCCTTCGGGATTGCCCCGGCCCCACTGGATGCGCAGCTGTGCCAGGTAGGCGAACGCGAAGTCCGGATCGAAACGCACCGCCTGCCCGAAAAACCGCTGCGCGTCGTCATAGCGTCCATCGCCGTATGCTTTGACGCCCATCGCGTAGGCATGCAGCGCATCCAGGCTGGCCGTCGCCACCTTGGGCAGGGGCATCGAGTCCCGCGAGATGTCATGCATGGCCTCGCCGAGCTCGGCGCGCATCTGAGCCACGACGTCATCGGTGGATCCCAGCAGGGATTCCATGCCGCGGCCATCGGCATGGTCGGACCACGCCGTATTGCCGGTGTTGGGATCGATCAGTTCCAGTGAAACACGCAGCCGCCCATGCACTTCGGCCACGGTGGGTACGATCACGGCTCTGGCACCCTCACGCAGCGCGACCTCGATCGCCGCGTCGCGGTCCAGCGCTCCACCTTCGCGACGCATCCGCTCCAGCGTTTCCTGCACCTTCATGTCGCTGAGCACATTGACGTAACGCGACTGCTCCAGAGAAATGCGGAACGCCTGTTGAAGACTGTCGTCCAGCAGTGCATTGCCGGTCAGGTTATGGAGGTTGCCCAGTACCACCCAGTCACGTTCGCCGAAGGCAATGGCCGGCGTCGGGCGTAGAAAGGCCCAGGTGCCGAAGACCATGCCTGCCACCAATGCCACCTCGGCCAGCAGTGTCATCGGCCGGCGCCACAGCGGCACGGCACGACGGGCCTTGGGGCTGCCGCGTGGGGCACGCAGCGGCGCAAACTCCCGCTCGCCCACCTCATGGATGTCCTGGCGACCGGGCATGCCCTTGAACCGCCAGCCGCCGTGCGATTTCCACACCAGTCGCTCGCCACGCTCCCGCAGCTCGCCCACCGCGCGATGGGTCAGCGATTCGGCCACGGCCGAGAGCAGGATCTGCCCGGGCCGGGCAAGGGCCATCAGGCGCGCGGCCATCGGCTTGGCCAGGCCCTCGACCTCCAGCGATTTGGCCCCAACCTTGATCGCCTCGGGGCTGTTTTCCCAGGTCAGCACTTCGCCGACGTGCAGGCCCGCGCGGGCGCGCAGCACGATGTCACGCTGCTTGCCGATCTCCATCAGGCCGCGCTGGTAATCCAGCGCAAAGCCGAGACCATCGATGGCGCGCTCGAACAACAGCAGCAGGCCATCGGAACGATCGATCAGGCGACCATTCCACTGTTGCTGCAACACCAGCACCAGCCGGTCATGCGCCTGGAACAGCTCGGCCGCCGCCGCATCGCCGATGCGCTCGACCAGGATCAACGAGTCGCACAGATCGGTGAACAGCAGCGCCCGCATCTGCGGGGCCTGGGTCGACGTTCCGTTGTCGCCGTTCATGCCGATCTCCCGATCAGGGTGTGGCGGTCGCTGATCGCGACCAGTGCAATCGGTTGCCGCCCAGCCGTTTGGCCTGGTACAGCGCATTGTCGGCGCGGGCGTACCACTCGCTCCAGTCGGTCTGCGGGTCGATCAGACAGACCCCGATGCTGACCGGGCACACATGCGGCACGCCATGCGCACGGCCGATCAGGCCATGCACCGCGCTGAGAATGAACTCGGCGGCGTGCTGCAGGCTGTCCTGGTCGGCGCTGCGCAGCAGCAGGCAGAATTCGTCGCCGCCCAGCCGGCAGGCCACGTCCGGCTCGGTGGCCACCGAGCGCAGGATGTTGGCCACGCTCTGCAGCACGCGGTCGCCGGCCTGGTGGCCGTGCACATCGTTGACCTGCTTGAACTGGTCGCAGTCGATCAGCAGCAGGCCCTGAGGCGCGCTGTTTTCCTGCGCACGGCAGTCCTGCAGGTAGAGCGCGAGGCCACGCCGGTTGTGCAGGCCGGTCAGCTCGTCGGTGCGCACCAGCTCGCGGGTGTGGGTGAGCTGGTGAGTGGTGACGTAGAGGTTGTCCAGCGCGGTTTCGAGATCGTGGTTGCGGCGGCGCAGCTGGCGGATCAACACCTGCTCGTTGCTCACCACCCGCATGATCGTGCGGCGCAGGAAGTAGGCCAGCAGACCAGGGTCGCGGTCGACCAGACGCTGGAAATCGTCGTGGTCCAGTTCCAGCACGATACTGTCCTCGACCGCACGCGCGCCGGCCGTGCGCTGGTGGTCGCCGATCAGCAGGCCCAGCTCGCCGAAGAATTCATTGGGACCGAGCGACTTCACGACGAGGTCTTCGCCGAAGTCCAGTTCGATGCAGCCGCTGACGATCACGTACATCGTGCTGCCGGCGTGGCCGCGATGGAACAGATGGGTGCCTGAGGGCAGCTTGCGTTTCCGGCCGAATTGGGAGAACAATGCGGACTCGCCGTTGCTCAGGATGGCGTGCACGATCTCAGCCATCGCCTTGCGGTCGATGTCTGGTTCCTGTTCGCACATGATCGCCGCCGCACCCTTGCCGGTCATTTCCGAACACCCGCTTTCCAGCGTCCCCCTGGTGAGCGAAGGAGGATAGCACTCCTCAAAACTGTGCGCCCTATCCCATTTCCGACTTTTACCCCCCAAGATCGTGAAAACACGCGCGTTCTACCGCGTGTGACGATGTGAAGAGCCGGGTCCGGAGACGACACAGGGCGGCAGGTCCCCCGACCGGCCGCCCTGATGGCCTTCCCTGGCCGCCCTTGCCGGGTCAGGCCGCGCGTTCGGCGTTGAACTGCTCTTCCTCGGTGGACCCGGTCAGGGCGGTGGTCGAGGACTGGCCCTGCTGGATCGCCTGGGTCACCGCGTCGAAGTAGCCGGTGCCGACCTCACGCTGATGCTTGACCGCGGTGAAGCCCCGGTCGGCCGCGGCGAACTCGGCCTCCTGCAACTCCACGAAGGCACTCATCTGGCGGCGGGCATAGCCGTGGGCCAGGTTGAACATCGAGTAGTTCAGGGCGTGGAAGCCGGCCAGGGTGATGAACTGGAACTTGTAGCCGTATTTGGCGATCTCCTTCTGGAAGGTCGCGATGGTGGCGTCGTCCAGGTTCTTCTTCCAGTTGAAGCTGGGCGAGCAGTTGTAGGCCAGCAGCTTGCCCGGGAATTTGGCGTGGATCGCTTCGGCGAACTTGCGCGCGAACTCCAGGTCCGGCTTGCCGGTCTCGCACCAGATCAGGTCCGCATAGGGCGCATAGGCCAGGCCGCGGCTGATCGCCTGCTCCAGGCCGTTGCGGGTCTTGTAGAAGCCTTCCACGGTGCGCTCGCCGGTGGTGAACGGCTGGTCGTTGCCATCCACATCGCTGGTCAGCAGGTCGGCGGCCTCGGCATCGGTACGCGCCACCAGCAGGGTCGGCACGCCCATCACGTCGGCGGCCAGGCGGGCGGCGTTGAGCTTTTCGATCGCCTCGCGGGTCGGCACCAGCACCTTGCCGCCCATGTGCCCGCACTTCTTCACCGAGGCCAGCTGATCCTCGAAGTGCACGCCCGCCGCGCCGGCCTCGATCATCGCCTTCATCAGTTCGAAGGCGTTGAGCACGCCGCCGAAACCGGCTTCGGCATCGGCCACGATCGGCTGCAGGAAGTCGATGTCATCCTTGCCTTCGGCATGGTGCAGCTGATCGGCGCGCAGCAGGGTGTTGTTGATGCGCTTGACCACCGCCGGCACCGAGTCGGCCGGGTACAGCGACTGGTCCGGGTACATCTGGCCGGCCAGGTTGGCATCGGCGGCGACCTGCCAGCCAGACAGGTAGATCGCGTTCAGGCCGGCCTTGACCTGCTGCATGGCCTGGTTGCCGGTCAGCGCGCCGAGCGCGTTGACGAAGTCCTTTTCCTGCAGGTATGTCCACAGCTTCTCCGCGCCCAGCCGCGCCAGCGAGTGCTCCACGTGCACGGTGCCACGCAGGCGCACCACATCGGCGGCGGTGTAGTTGCGGGTGATCCCGGCCCAGCGCGGGTCGGTGTTCCAAGCGTGCTGGATCTGTTCGGCGGTCTGCAGGGTGCTCATGTCGAATCTCCAAAGGGAACGGATGCGGTAACAGCAGGTGGATGGCGGTCAGTCGAGACGGTCGTAGGCGGGCAGGGTCAGGAAGTCGGTGAGCTCCTCGCGGCGGCTGAGCGCGGCCAGCAGCGCGATGGACTCGGGGATGCGGGCGCTGCCCGGCAGCGCGGTGGTGTCACCCAGCCGCGCAGGCAGCTGGGCCAGGGTGGCGTCGAGCAGGGCCAGGTCGATGGCGGTGCCGTCGTCCAGGTGCTGGCCGGGGGTATGCAGCCACTGCCACAGCTGGCTGCGGCTGATCTCGGCGGTGGCCGCGTCCTCCATCAGGTGGTGGATCGGCACGCAGCCGTTGCCGTCCAGCCAGGCGGCCAGGTAGCGCACGCAGACCTCCACGTTGCCCTCGAAACCGGCGCGGGTGATGGTGCCGGTGGGCGCGGCGATCAGGTCATCGCGGGCCACCTGCACATCGTTGCGCAGCACGCGGTGCTGGTTCGGCCCGGGCATGTGTTCGTCGAAGATCGCCTGCGCGACCGGGATCAGCGCGGGGTGGGCGACCCAGGTGCCGTCATGGCCGGCGGTGACTTCGCGCAGCTTGTCCGCCCGCACCCGCGCCATCGCCTGCTCGTTGGCGGCCGCGTCGTGGTTGATCGGAATCTGCGCGGCCATGCCGCCCATCGCATGTGCGCCGCGGCGGTGGCAGGTGCGGATCAGCAGCTCCGAATAGGCCTTCAGGAACGGCTGGGTCATCGTCACCTGGCCGCGCTCGGGCAGCACCTTGTCGGGGTGGCGGCGGAAGGTCTTGATGTAGGAAAAAATGTAATCCCAGCGGCCACAGTTCAGGCCGACGATGCGATCGCGCAGCGCATGCAGGATCTCGTCCATCTCGAACACCGCCGGCAGCGTTTCGATCAGCACGGTGACCTTGATCTGCCCATGCGGCAGGCCGAGCATGCCCTCGATGTGCGACAGCGCGGTCTCCCACAGCGCCGCCTCTTCCATGCTCTGCAGCTTGGGCAGGTAGAAGTACGGGCCACGCTGCCTGCACATCAGCGTGCGGGCATTGTGGAAGGCGAAGACCGCCGCATCGAACAGGCCACCGGCGATCGGCTGGCCATCGATGCGCACGTGCTTTTCATCCAGGTGCCAGCCCCGTGGGCGCACGATCAGCACGGCCTGCTCGTTGAACGGTCGCAGCGTGTACTGCTTGCCCGGCTTCCCATCGACGGACGGCCCGGTGTGGGTCAGATCGCCACGCACCGCGCCGATGAGTGCCTGCTGGCCGGCCAGCAGGTTGCGCCAGGCCGGGGCGGTGGAATCCTCGAAGTCGGCCATGAACACCTTGGCGCCGGAGTTCAGCGCGTTGATGACCATCTTCGGGTCGGTCGGGCCGGTGATCTCCACCCGGCGGTCCTGCAGCGCCTCCGGCAGCGGGGCGACGTGCCAGTCGCCGGCGCGGATCTCCGCGGTATCGGCACGGAAGTCCGGCAGGCCGCCGCCATCGAAGAAGGCCTGGCGCGCGACCCGTGCCTGCAGCCGGCGCTGACGCTCCGGCTCCACCGCCCGGTGCAGCGACACCAACAGCGCCAGTACCCCCGCCGGCAGCAGCGCGGACTGGCCGGCCAGCTGGGTGGTGAGGGCAATGCCGGGGGTGGCCGGTGCATCGGCGGGGGTGGGCTGGGCGGTGGCGTAAGCGACGGCGGACATGGCGGACTCCTGCGGTGCGGTTGATCTCCACCGTGCGCCGCCGCGCCGATATTTGACAAAGCAGTTATTGCAATGGCTTACATAAGGTGTGCTTATACTCATGACGTCATGACCACGCCCCGCACGCCAAGTCCCCGGTTTTCCTACAAATCCGATCGGCTCAAGCCGCTCCGGGCGTTCTGCCAGACCGTCCGCCTCGGCTCAGTCTCACGGGCTGCTGAGGCTTTGTTCGTCAGCCAGCCGGCCATCAGCCAGCAGTTGCAGGCGCTGGAGCGCGAACTCGGGGTCAACCTGTTCGAGCGCAGCGGGCGCCGCCTGGTGCCCAGCCGTGAAGGCCAGCTGCTGTATGAGATGGCGCTGCCGCTGGTGGAGAACCTGGACGGGCTGGAGGCCAGCTTCCGTGACAAGGTGAAGGGGCTGGATGCCGGCGAGCTCAACATCGCGGCCAACAGCTCGACCATCCTGTACCTGCTGCCGCGCATCGTGGAGCGCTTCCGCCAGCGCCACCCGGATGTCCGCCTGACCCTGCACAACGCGATCAGCGCCGACGGTACCGACCTGCTGCGCAGCGATGCGGCGGACCTGGCGGTGGGCTCGATGACCGACGTGCCGGCCGACCTCAGCTACGCCCCGGCCTACCGCTTCGAGCAGGTGCTGATCGCCCCGCCCGATCATCCGCTGGCGCATGGCGAACTGAGCCTGGAGGCGATCTCGCAGTACCCGCTGGTGCTGCCGCCCAAACGCCAGATCACCTACCGGCTGGTGGACCAGGTCTTCCAACGGCATCGACTGCCCTACACCGTGGCGCTGGAAGTAGGCGGCTGGGAAGTGATCAAGCAGTACGTGGCGATGGGCATGGGCATCTCCATTGTGCCGGCGCTCTGCCTCCACGATGCCGACCGCGAGAAGCTGGTGACGCGCTCGATGAGTGCGTGGTTCCCGGAGCGCAGTTATGGGGTGATCGTGCGGCGCGGGCGGTTTCTGTCACCGCAGGCGCGGGCGTTCATCGAGCTGATCCAGCCGGATCTGTTCAGTCCGCGCAGCTATGATGAAAGTGGTCATTCCGAGCGCTGACACACGCCCATGTCCATCGAACTCCGCCACCTGCGCTACTTCCTGGCCGTCGCCGAGACGCTGCACTTCGGCCGCGCGGCCGAGCGGCTGGGGATGTCGCAGCCGCCGCTCAGCCAGCAGATCCGTCAGCTGGAAACGCTGCTCGGCGCGCGGTTGTTCCTGCGCGCGAACCGTCGCGTGGAACTCACCGATGCCGGGCGCGTGCTGCAGGAACAAGCGCGCGAGGTGCTGGCCCGGGTGGAGACCGCGATCGATCTGACCCAGCGCGCGCAGCGCGGGGAAACCGGCGAGCTGCGCATCGGGCTGACCCGGGCCACGCCACTGTCCACGCAGATTCCGCGCGCGATCTTCGCTTACCGCCAGCAGTTCCCGCAGGTGCAGTTGAAGCTGCGCGAGATGAACACCCTGCAGCAGATAGATGCGCTGATGGCCGGCGAACTGGATGTCGGGTTGATCCGCAAACGTGCCCTGCCCGCGCCGCTGATGTCACGCAAACTGTTCAGTGATCCGCTGGCGCTGGTGGTGCACGGCCAGCATCCGCTGGTGCGTGAGCTGCCCGCCGATGCGGCGGTGGCGCTGCGGCTGTTCGCGCATGAGCCGTTCGTCGGGTTCCTGCGCGAGGTCGGTGCGGGCATCCACGATCACTTCATCGCGTTGTGCCGGGGCGCCGGCTTCACGCCGCGCATCGTGCAGGAAGCCGGGGAAGCCTCGACGTTGATCAGCCTGGCGGCCTCAGGGTTGGGGGTAACGGTGCTACCCGCCTCGTGCAGCCATATCCAGGTGGACGGGGCGCGCTTCGTCGCACTCAGCGATCGTGCCGCCAGTTCGGAAGTGCACGTGGCCTGCCGGCGTGGTGCGGCGTCGCCGTTGATCGGGCACTTCACCCGGCTGCTGCAGGGGGTCAGCGGCTGAGCGCGAGCGCGGTGGTGGCCGGTTGCACGCGCTGGCCCAGACGCCAGGCGATCACGCCACCGGCCACGGTCAGTACCCCCACGAAACCGCACACGCCCAGCCAGTCCCAATGGGTGTAGAACACGCCGCCAAGCACCCCGGCCACGCTGGAGCCCAGGTAGTAGGCAAACAGATACAGGGCGGACGCTTCGGCGCGCATCGCACCGGCGCGGCTGCCGACCCAGCTGCTGGCCACCGAGTGGCCGCCAAAGAAGCCGAACGTCACCAAGGCGATACCTGCGGCCATGCAGCCCAGCCACGGCATCGCCAGCAGCACGATGCCCAGCGCGATCAGTCCATAGCAGATCGCCAGCACGCGGCTGCGGCCATGGCGATTGGCCTGCTGCCCCATCCACGCCGAGCTGAAGGTGCCGACCAGGTACACGCTGAAGATCAGGCCAACCACGGTCTGGCTGAGGCCATACGGCGGCGCCAGCAGGTGGAAGCCGAGATAGTTGTAGAGGGTGACGAACACGCCCATCAGCACGAACGCGGTGGCGAACAACCACGGCAACCCGGGATCGCCGAACAGCCTGCGCCAGCGCGAAGGCAGTTCGCGCAGTCCCCCGCGACTGCTCTGGAAGTGGCGTGACGGCGGCAGCTGGATCCATAGCAGCACGGTACTGAGCAGCGCGATCAACGAGACCACGCCAATGCCCCAGCGCCAGCCCCAATGGTCGGCCACGATGCCCGCGATGAGACGGCCGCTCATGCCGCCGATCGCGTTGCCGCCGATGTACAGGCCCATCGCCAGGCCCAGCGCGCGGCTGTCCATTTCCTCGGCGAGGTAGGTCATGCCCACCGCCGGGACGCCACTGAGCGCGATGCCGAGCAGCGTGCGCAACACCAGCAGCGTGGTCCAGTCATCCACCATCGCGGTGGCGACGGACAACACGCTGGAGGCCAGGAGCGCGGCGACCATCACGCTGCGGCGCCCGATGCGGTCGGAGATCAATCCCGCCATCAGCATCGAGACCGCCAGCAGACCGGTGGTCAGCGACAGGGTCAGCGCACTGTTGGCTGCGGAGACACCGAAGTGGCGACTGAATTCGGGCAGCAGCGGCTGCACCGTGTAGAGCAGCCCGAAGGTGGAGAAGCCGGCCAGGAACAGCGCGGCCGCCGTGCGCCGGAAGGCCGGGGTGCCCTGCTGGATCTGGTCCCCGGCCGGCGCTGCGGTGGTGGTCGGGGGGCTGCGGTCGGGGACCGCTGCGGTGTCGCCATTCATGCCGGTAAGGCCCGCGTAGACGGGCCGGAGCGAGGAGTCAGCGCTCAGGATAGGCAGCGTCGGTAGGTCGATCCATAACCTGATAGGTCTGAATCGAGATGTTGCAGATATCGATTCAGATCGCGGGCGCGGTTACAGCGCCTGCCAGGTCAGGCCTTCGCCGCGCCGGTAGTAGACATGCGAGGCCTTGCCGTACAGCGCGCTGGCCTGGACCAGGCCGAAGAAACGTCCGTCGGCACTGTTGCCGCGGTGGTCGCCGAGCATCAGCACCTCGCCCGTCGGGACGGTCAGCCCAGTGATGTCCGGTCCACCCCCTTGGCCCAGATCCAGCTGGGCCAGATGCTGGCCGAAGTCTTCGATCTCACCGACCCCGGCCTGGGCCAGCGGATGGCCGTTGATGCTCAGGTGACCGTCGTGCAGCTCGACCCGATCCCCGCCGACCGCCGCGATGCGCTTGATCAGCCGGGTGCCGTCCTGCGGTGAATCGAACACCGCCACGTCACCGCGCTGTGGCTGACCGGTGTGCAGCAGCTCCACCGAGGTGAACGGCAGGCGCACGCCGTAGGCACGCATGTCCACCACCACCCGGTCACCCGGCATCAGCGTGTGCTGCATCGAGCCGCTGGGCACCTGGTAGTGATTGGCCAAGGTGTCGCGCGCCGCAGCGAGCAGGCCGAGCATCACCAGCAACGGCAGGGCTTCCTTCTTCAGCCAGCGCAGCAGGCGATGGTCGGTGGGGGCAGAGGCGGCGGCGGGGGTGTCCATACGGGCGCTCCAGGAAGTGTGTGGCTGTGACCGGACGGACGGCGGGCAAGTTCCCTGCCCCCCCGCTGAAAAAGCTACGCACTGTTTACGCAGGGGCCGCCCGGTCGGCATCGCGGTTTTACGGGGCGCGGCCGCATCGTGGCGACACCGCGCCGCAGGGCGCTTCGAAGAGACGTTCCATGACCATCCTGCTGATCCGGCACACACCGTCGAACGCCGTGCCGGACGCGTCGCCGCTGCCTGCGCGGGTCGCCGGGCACCGCCTGGCCTGCCGCGACTGCGACTCCCTACCGGCCCTGATGCGCTGCCTGCAGCGTGCCCAGCGCAGCCGCCCGGCGCTGGTCCTGATTGCCACCGCGGCGGTCGATGCGCCGCAGTGGGCGCGCTACGGCCAGGCACTGCGCACCGCGCTGGAGGACCTGCCGGTGCCGTACATCGAGATGGCCAGCAACGACGACGATGCGCTGGACGAGCACCTGCATCCGCAGCATGCCCCGGCCGCGCGGGTGGTGTGCAGCAGCGGCCGCCAGGATGCGTGTCGCCTGTCGTTGGCGATCGCCGCCCATCGCCTGCAGGCCGTGGAGGGCTGAGCCATGTCGATCTTCATCATCCGGGGGCCGGAAGCGGCCGGGCAACTGATCCGTACCGCGCAGCCGCTACCGGCACTCGTTCTGAAATCCCTGGTGCATCGCGCGATCGATGCGGGCACCACGGTGGCGATCCGCGCGTGTGGCTCGGAGCAGGAACTGCTGGATGCCCTGCGCGTGGCCGATCACAGCCGCGGCGAAGTCACCCTGCTCGATCCGGGTGCGTGCGTGGCCAGCGCGCGCCTGCAGCGCCTGCTGCCGCATCTGCACAACGCCTATGTGGAAGTGCACGACGACGATGCGCGCGCCCCGGAGGCATGCCTGCCAGCGCATGTGGGCCAGCGCATCGGCGTGGCCCGCGGGTACTGCGCGCAGAGTTACATGCACGCGCTGGAGATCGCGCTGGATCACCTGGGGTGCAGTGAGATCGCCGAGGGCGTGCACGTGGGGACGTGATGCGCGGGGTCGGTGGGGCGGGCGCTGGGCGCCTATGCCCTTGGAGGCGAAATAAAGGGGGAGGGGGCGGCCGCAGGCCGACGCCGGAGGACATTCGCCGGAAAGGGCATAGG
>NZ_JASCOO010000070.1:0-22370 GCF_029959485.1 Stenotrophomonas sp. PS02301 | reverse complement strand
GCCCCAACCAGGACGCGCCGTGAACCCATCCATGGGGGCTCGTCAGCGCCATCCATGGCGCTGTAACGGTCCTGGTTGGGGCCATCCCGCTGCCTCCCGACACATTCCGGCGCGTCGTTCGCGCTGCAGACATTGATGAAAAGAAGGATTGGAAACGCATGAGCATCGCCGAACATCAGAAGCGCGCTGAAACCCTGTTGAAGGCTGCCGGCATTCTGCCGGTCGTGACCGTGCATACGCTGGATCAGGCCCGTGCGGTCAGTGCGGCGTTGTTGGAGGGCGGGCTGCCGGCGATCGAGCTGACGCTGCGTACGCCGGTGGCGATGGACGCGCTTGCCATGCTCAAGCGCGAGCTGCCGGATGTGGTGGTGGGTGCGGGCACGGTGTTGACCGTGGAGCAGATGCAGCAGTCGATCGATGCCGGTGCCGATTTCCTGGTCACGCCGGGTACGCCGGCGCATATGGCCGATGCGTTGGCGCAGGCGCCGTTGCCGGTGGTGCCGGGTGCGGCGTCGCCGACGGAAATGCTGGCGCTGTATGCGCGCGGGTTCCGGGTCTGCAAGTTGTTCCCGGCCTCGGCCGTGGGCGGGCTGGCGATGATCAAGGGCCTGGCCGGTCCGATTCCGGATCTGAAGCTGTGCCCGACCGGTGGCATCACCGAAGACACGGCGGCCGAGTACCTGGAGCAGAAGAACGTGGTCTGCATCGGCGGTTCGTGGATGGTGCCGGGCGGTTGGATCGAGCGCGGCGAGTGGGACAAGGTGCGCGAGAGTGCGGCCCAGGCCGCGAAGATCGTGGCGCGGGTCCGCGCGCACTGAACGAAAACGCCCGGGCATGCCCGGGCGTTTTTTCATCCGCTACCAGAACGCGGATTACATCGGGCGTGCCGGATCCACCAGGCCGTACTGGCTGGCCATGCGCGCGAGCGCGATGTTGTCGTTGATGCCCATCTTCTCGAACAGGCGCGCCTTGTGCGTGTTGACGGTCTTCGCGCTCAGGCTCAGGCGCTTGGCGATGTCTTCCTGGCGCAGGCCCTGGGTGAGCAGCAGCGCCACTTCCAGTTCGCGCGGGGACAGGGTGTCGAACGGCGAATGGTTGCCTTCCACGTTCGACAGCGCCAGGTTCTGCGCGATGCTGTTGCCCAGGTAGCGGCGGCCGAGTGCGGCATCACGCACCGCGCGCAGCAGTTCCTGTGCATCGCAGGCCTTGCCGATGTAGCCGGAGGCACCCGCTTCGAGCAGGCGCTTGGGCATCGGGCCATCTTCAAGGACGGAGACGATCACCACGCGGGTGCCGTGATCGCCACGGACCACGCGCTCGGTGACCTCCATGCCGCTCACGCCCGGCAGGTGCAGATCGCACAGCACGACGTCGGGCCGCAGGCGGCGGATATCCGGCAGCGCATCTTCACCGCTCTCCGCCTCACCGACCACCTCGATGTCGGTCTCGTTGGAGAGGATCATCTTCATGCCCGTACGCACCAGAGCATGATCGTCCACCAGATACACTCGAATTGTCATCCGCCAACCTCGTCAAACACTGTGAACGGGGGCAAGCCTAGCTGCGCTATGTGGCGATCACAAGGAACCGGGTTCCCCATCATCGCGTTCTGGTCCGCGCATCACAGACGTGCTGTCCTGCCCCTCCCCCTACGCCTCTCATCCTAGCCTGTTCCAAAGGGACAGCCTATCGATGAGGCCCACCTTCATGCCGTTTTCGGCCATTTTACCGCCGTAATGCCCTCAGTGGCGGTGCCGCCACGGATGCCGGCGGCGGAACATGACCAGGAAACACCCCACCACCCACACCAGGGCGGCACACCAGCCGGCCAGGATGTCGGAGGGGTAATGCACCCCCAGGTACATGCGCGAGACGCTCACCAGGACGGCGAAGGTGAGCGCGGCAAGGGCCACCGGCCAGCGCCAGCGGGTATTCCAGGCCAGCAGCAGCAGCGTGACGGCCAAGGTCATCGAGCCCATGGCATGGCCGCTGGGGAAGCTGAAGGTGCTCTCCGGGGCAATGGACTCCCACAGGCTGGGCCGGTCGCGCTGGAAGAAGCGCTTGCTGCCCAGGTTCAACAGCGCCGAGCCGGCGAAGCAGATCGCGACGAAACTGGCCTCGCGCCAGCGTTTGCGCCACGCCAGCAGGCCCACGATCAGCACGTCGGCCGGAATCAGGAACCACTCGTAGCCCAGCTTGGACAGCAGCACGAAGAAGCGGTCCAGGCCCGGCGAATGCAGGGCGTGCAGCTTCCACAACAGCAGGTCGTCGAAGTAGATCGCCTCCAGGGCGTGCACTTCATCGGCCAGGGCCACGAAGCCCGCCAACGGCAGCAGCACGCCCACGAACAGCAGCACGAAGCGCCAGGCGTTGCGGCCCATCCAGTGGCGGACGCCGGCGGCCGGCTCCGGCGCGGCCAGCACCGCCGGCTTATCCAACGCGTCGGACATAGGTGCGTTCGACGTACTCATCGATCAGCGTGACGAAGTCCTGGGCGATGTTCTCGCCGCGCAGGGTGACCGTCTTTTCGCCATCCACGAACACCGGCGCGGCCGGCGTTTCACCGGTGCCCGGCAGCGAGATGCCGATGTTGGCATGGCGCGATTCGCCCGGCCCGTTGACGATGCAGCCCATGACCGCCAGGGTCATGTTCTCCGCACCCGGGTGGCTCACCTTCCAGACCGGCATTTTCTCGCGCACGTGGTTCTGCACGACCTTGGCCAGCTCCTGGAAGAACTCCGAGGTGGTCCGGCCGCAGCCGGGGCAGGCCGTGACCAGCGGGGTGAAGGCACGCTGCCCGGTGGTCTGCAGCAGTTCCTGCGCCACGATCACTTCGGCCGTGCGCGACTGGCCCGGTTCGGGGGTCAGCGAGATACGGATGGTGTCGCCGATGCCTTCCTGCAGCAGCACCGCCAGCGCCGCCGAAGAGGCGACGATGCCCTTGCTGCCGATGCCGGCTTCGGTCAGGCCCAGGTGCAGGGCGAAGTCCGAGCGCTGGGCCAGGTCGCGGTACACCGCAATCAGCTCCTGCACGCCGCTGACCTTGGCCGACAGCACGATGCGATCGCGTGGCAGGCCCAGTTCCACGGCGGTCTGCGCCGAATCCAGCGCCGAGCGGATCAGCGCCTCCCGCAGCACGCGCCCGGCATCCCAGGGCTGCGCGCGCTGGCTGTTCTCGTCCATCAGGCGCGCGGCCAGGGACTGGTCCAGCGAGCCCCAGTTGGCACCGATGCGGACCGGCTTGTTGTAGCGGATCGCAAACTCGATCAGCTGCGCGAACTGGGTGTCTTTCTTCTTGCCGAAACCCACGTTGCCCGGATTGATCCGGTACTTGGCCAGCGCTTCGGCGCAGGCCGGCTCCTGGGTCAGCAGCTGATGGCCGTTGTAATGGAAGTCGCCGATGAGCGGGACATCGATCCCCATCATCTGCAGCTTCTCCACGATCCGCGGGATGGCCGCGGCCGACTCGGGATTGTTGACGGTCAACCGCACCATCTCCGAGCCCGCGCGCCACAGTTCGGCCACCTGCTTCACGCTGGAGGCGACATCGGCGGTGTCGGTATTGGTCATGGACTGCACCACCACGGGATGGCCCCCGCCCACGACCACGCCGCCGATATGAACGGGATTGGTCTGGCGGCGGGCCCACACGGCGGAGTCGGCGGGTTGGGTCGGTCGGGTCACGGCGTCATGCATCCGCCTATTTTAGCGCGCCCAGCGCACAGGTAGGTGCCCAGCGTTGGTTGGCACTCATGTTCAGCGCCCGTCGTGCGCCGCCTACCCCGGATGCGGCCTATTGTCGCAGGCAGCTCCTGGCCGGAGCGCATACGATGTGCGCACATGACCGGTCCCGACGCCCCCTTCCTCCGCACCCTGTGCAGCCTGCGCTGGCTGGCCGTGGCCGGCCAGGCCGCCACGATCCTGGTCGCTACCTGGGTACTGGGCCTGGAACTGCAGCAGCTGCCACTCTGGGCCGGGGTTGCTGCGCTGACCCTGTTCAATCTGTACGCGCAACTGCGCGTACACGATGCCGACACGGCACCGCTGACCGCGTTCTGCCACATCCTGGTGGATGTCACCGTGTTGACCTGGATGGTGGGCTGGAGCGGCGGCATCGCCAATCCCTTCGGCTCGCTGTTCCTGATCCTGATCGCGCTGGCTGCGCTCGCCCTGCCCCTGCGCTGGACCCTCGCCGTGGCCGCCGCCTGCCTGATCGGCTATGCGGCGAGCGGCGTGTTCGGGCTGCCGCTGCCGAGCGGCTATTTCACTGGTGCGCAGATGCAGCAGTGGGGCGTGGTCTGCAACTTCCTGCTGTCGGCCACGGTGGTGCTGGTGTTCGCGACCCGGCTGGCGATCGCCCTGCGCCAGCGCGAACACGAGCTGGCCATGCTGCGCGAACGCTTCGTGCGCAACGAGGGCATCGTCGCGCTGGCCACCCACGCCGCCTCGGTCGCGCATGAGCTCAATACCCCGCTGGCGACCATGACCCTGCTCGCCGACGATATCGCCGACCAGACCGAAAGCAGCGAGGTCCGCGATGACGTGGAAACCCTGCGCGAGCTGCTGGTGCAGTGCCGGGAGCGCGTGCTGGCGCTGGCCCGCCCGGCCGCCGGCGATGCGCCCGGCCGCGATGCGGTGACGTTGCCGCAGGTGCTGGAACAGTGGCGGCTGGTGCGCCCGACCATCGCGCTGAAGCGCAACGAGGATGCCCCGCTCACCCTGCCGCTGGACCCGGGTATCGGGCACCTGCTGATGGTGCTGCTCAACAATGCCGCCGACGCGGGTGAGAAGGCCGACCGACCGCAGGTGGATCTGTCGCTGCGCATCGAGGGCGATGACCTGATCGGCGAAGTACGCGATTACGGCCATGGCTTCGATGCCCGCCAGGCCGTGCTGCCCGGCACCTTGTTCAACAGCGGCAAGACCGACGGCATGGGCGTCGGCCTGGCCCTGTCCCACGCCACCATCGAACGCCTGGATGGCGAGCTGTGGATGCGCCCGGCCAACGGTGCCGGCACGCGCGTCGGCTTCCGCCTGCCCTTGTCCCCACGGGAGACTTCCGCATGACCGCTTTCACCCCCGCGCCCGGCCAGGCCAGCCATGGCCTGCTGGTCGACGACGACGAACTCTATCTGCGCACGCTGCAGCGCAGCCTGGCCCGTAAAGGGCTGGACACCGTCACCGCCAGCGACACCGCCTCGGCCCTGCTGCTGGCCCGGCAACAACCGCCGGCCTATGCGCTGATCGACCTCAAGCTCGGCACCGAATCCGGCCTGGCGCTGATCCAGCCGCTGCGCGCCCTGCGCGAAGACATGCGGATCCTGCTGGTCACCGGCTATGCCAGCATCGCCACCGCGGTGGAAGCGATCAAGCTCGGCGCGGACGACTACCTGCCCAAGCCGGCCACGGTGCCGATGATCCTGCGCGCACTCGGCGAGGAAGACGATGGTCCGGCCGACGATGGCGACATGGAACCGCCGGATGCGATGACCCCGATCAGCCGGCTGCAGTGGGAGCACATCCAGCAGGCGATGCATGAGACCGGCGGCAACGTGTCTGCCGCGGCGCGCCTGCTGGGCATGCACCGGCGCTCGCTGCAACGCAAGTTGGCCAAGCGGCCGAGCCCGGAGCGCGACCCAAGCCGGTAATGCCGACCGTGGGTCGCCCGCGCAAGAATCGGTAGAGCCGACCAGCGGCCGGCTCTACGTGGCAGTCAGGCGGTCAGGCGCCCCAGCAGCTCCAGCGTCACCGGATCGGTGATCGCATGCGCCTGGCCCTGCAGCGCGGGCAGCAACTGGCTGGCCAGCTGCTTGCCCAGCTCCACGCCGAACTGGTCGAACGCGTTGATGTTCCAGATCAGCGACTGCACGTACACGGCGTGTTCGTACATGGCGATCAGGGCACCCAGCGACTGCGGGGTCAACGCATCGAGCAGGATCAGGGTGCTCGGACGGCCACCGGGGTACTCGCGGTGCGGATCCTCGCTGCCCTGGCCATTGGCCAGCGCCTCGGTCTGCGCCAGCAGGTTGGCCATCAGCGCCTGGTGGTTGACCACGTAGGGATCATCGTTGTGCACGCAGCCGATGAAATCGGCCGGGATCACGCTGGTGCCCTGGTGCAGCGCCTGGAAGAAGCTGTGCTGCACATCGGTGCCGGCCCCGCCCCACCACACCGGTACGGTGTCGCTGGCGACCGGGCTGCCATCGAGCTGCACCCGCTTGCCCAGGCTCTCCATCACCAGCTGCTGCAGGTAGGCCGGCAGCAGCGCCAGGCGCTGGTCGTAGGTCATCACCGCATGCGTGGCATGGCCGAGCAGGTTGCGGTTCCAGATATCGGTCAGCGCATGCAGCACCGGCAGGTTCTGCGCCAGCGGAGCGGTCAGTGCGTGTTCGTCCATCTGCGCCGCACCCTCGAGCAACTGCTCGAAACGCGCAAAGCCGATGGCCAGTGCGATCGGGAAACCGACCGCCGACCACAGCGAATAGCGCCCGCCCACCCAATCCCACATCGGCAGCACGCGGCCGGCGGCGATCGAGAAGGCCTTGGCGGCACGCTCCGGATTGGCGCTGACCGCATACAGCCGCTCGCTGCCGCCCAGCCAGTCATGCAGGATCTGCCCGTTGAGCAGGGTTTCCTGGGTGCCGAAGGTCTTGGAAATCAGGATGCCGGCCGTGGTGGCCGGATCCAGCGTGGCGAGCGTGCGCTGCATCGCGGCGCCGTCCACGTTCGACACGAAATGCACGCGGAAACGTGCGCCGGTGACCGGGCGCAGCGCATCGGCCACCAGCCGTGGCCCAAGGTCCGAGCCGCCGATGCCGACGCTGACGATATCGGTGATGTGGGTCGCTTCCAGTGCGGCGATCAGCTCGCCCATCTGCTGGCGCACCTGGGCCGCCGTGGCGAAGGCCTCACCGGCCACCGGCGCGCCGCTGGCATCACCACGCAGCGCGGTATGCAGCGCGGCGCGGCCTTCGGTGACATTGACCGTTTCACCGCGGAACAGGCGCTGGAAGCCGCCGGCGACATCGCGCTCGGCAGCCAGCTGCAGCAGTGCGTCCAACGCCGCGCGGTCGTACTTCTGCCGCGCGAAATTGACGTACAACGGACCGACCCGCAACCCCAGCGATTGTGCGCGGCCCGGTTCGGCGGCGATCAACGAAGGGATGCTCGCGCCTCGCAGGCGCTGGGCATGGGAATGAAGCGGGTCGAATCCGTTGTGCTGTGTCATGCGGCCTGTGTCGGGATCGTGTCGTTGGTGTGGGAGATCTGGTTCTTGCCGTCCACATATACCAACTTCGGCTTGAAGCTGTCAGCTTCTTCTTCGCTCATGCTGGCGAAGGCGGCGATGATGATGATGTCGCCCACCTGCACGTGGCGCGCGGCGCCACCGTTGAGCGACACCACGCCGCTGCCGGCTTCGGCGCGGATGGCATAGGTGGAGAAACGCGCACCGTTGGTCACATCCCAGATGTGCACCTGCTCGAACTCACGGATGCCGGTCGCAGCCAGCAGGTTGTCATCGATGGCGATGGAACCTTCGTAGTTCAGCTCGGAGTGAGTGACGGTGGCGCGGTGGATCTTGGTCTTCAGCAGGGACAGATGCATGGCAACGGGGAAACGGTAAAGGAAAGGGAAATTCTAGCACCCGGGGGCCCGGCGGCAGGGGGTAGCCCGACCCCGACCCTCCGGCGCTGCCGGCCGTTCAGGCAGGCGGTCGGAAGGCTCTGGCCTGCGCAAACGCACAGGGCCACCCGAAGGTGGCCCTGTGGCGGCACCGCGTTGGCCGGCTCAGAACTCCAGGTTGTCGATCAACCGGGTATTGCCGATCCGCGCGGCGATCAGGGCCACGCGGGTGCCGTCATTGGCATCGGCCGGCTCGGACAGGTCCGGCAGGCGGACCACGGCGTAGTCGACCTGGAACCCGGCCGCCTGCAGCGCTGCCGCGGCTTCGGCCTCGATCAGGCTGCGGCTTTTGCCGGCGATGAAGCCTTCGCGCATGCCCAGCAGCACGTGGTGGATGGTGGTCGAGACCGGGCGTTGCTCGGCGTTGAGGTACTGGTTGCGCGAGCTCATCGCCAGGCCGTCGTCTTCGCGCACGATGTCGCCCCCGACGATCTGGATCGGGAAGGCCAGGTCTTCCACCATCTGGCGGATCACCGCCAGCTGCTGGTAGTCCTTCTTGCCGAAGGCTGCCACATCCGGCTGCACCTGGTTGAACAGGCGCGAGACCACGGTGCAGACGCCATCGAAATGGCCCGGGCGATGCGCGCCTTCGAGCAGCCCACTGATGCCGGGCACATTGACGCTGGCCGCCAGTTCCACACCGAACGGGTACATCGACTCAACCGTGGGCAGCCACAGCACATCGCACCCGGCCTGCTCCAGGCCGGTGGTGTCGGCTTCGGGCGTGCGCGGGTAGCGGGTGAAGTCCTCGTTCGGGCCGAACTGGGTCGGATTGACGAAGACGCTGGAGACCACGCGATCGGCGTACTGCCGGGCCAGCGTGACCAGTGAATAATGCCCTGCGTGCAGGTTGCCCATGGTCGGGACCAGCGCGACGCGCAGGCCCTCGCGCTTCCAGCCGTTGACGACGGCGCGCAGGCGGGACAGTTCGGTGACGGTTTCGATCATGAGGCGTAGGCGTGTTCTGCGTCGGGGAAGGAGCCGTCGCGCACGGCGTCGGCGTAGGCACGGACCGCACCGGCAACCGACCCGCCTTCGGCAAGGAAATCCTTGACGAACTTGGGACGGCGATGGCCGCTGTCCAGACCGAGGAAATCATGCAGCACCAGCACCTGGCCATCGCACTGCGGGCCGGCACCGATGCCGATGGTGGGCACGCTGATGTCCGCGGTGACCTGGGCAGCCACCGGCGTGGGCACGCATTCGAGCACGACCAGGCTGGCGCCGGCGGCTACCGCGGCCTTGGCGTCATCGCGCAGCTGCTGGGCGGCATCGCCACGGCCCTGCACGCGATAGCCGCCCAGCCGCAGCACCGACTGCGGGGTCAGGCCCAGGTGCGAACAGACCGGAATCTCGCGCTCGACCAGGTAACGGATGATGTCCAGCTTGAAGCCGGCACCTTCGATCTTGACCATCTCCGCACCGGCCTGCAGCAGGCGCAGCGAGGCATCCAGCGCGCGCTCGGGGGTGGCGTCGGCGCCGAACGGCAGATCCGCCACCAGCAGCGCGCGTTGCAGTACGCGGGCCACGGCGCGGGTGTGATAGACCATGTCGTCGGTGGTCACCGGCAGGGTCGAGTCATGCCCCTGCACCACCATGCCCAGCGAGTCGCCGATCAGGATCAGGTCCACGCCGTTGGCGTCGAAGCTGCGGGCGAACCCGGCATCGTAGGCGGTCAACATCACCAGCTTCTGTCCGTTGCGCTTGGCCTCGGCCAACGCGGGCACGGTCCAGGGCTTGCTGTCTGCGTGGGTACTCATGAGCTGATAACCGGTGGCGATAAGCCCCGCATTATCCTCCTATTGAAGCGATCCCGCAGGCCTGGACCCGCATCACAGCATCCCGCACGCGGCCGTGCCCGGCAATGATGGCGTCCGGCGCGATCTCGGCCAGCGGCAGCAGCGCGAACGCGCGCTCATGCAGATAGGGGTGCGGTACCTGCAGCTGCGGCAGATCGATGATCTGTTCGCCGTACAGCAGCACGTCCAGATCCAGTGCACGCGGCCCCCAGTGCACGGCAGGATCACGGACGCGGCCGAAGCGGCGCTCGATCTCCAGCAGGGCAGCCAGCAGATCCGGTGCGGGCAACGTGGTCTCCAGCACGGCGGCGGCGTTGACGAACGCCGGCTGGTCTTGGTTGCCCCAGGCCGGCGTGCTGTACAGCTGCGAGCGCGCGCGCAGTGTGGTCTGCGGCAGGGCCGCCAGCGCCGGGAACGCATCGCGCAGGGTCTGCGCGGCGTCCCCGAGATTGGCGCCCAATCCGATACAGGCCAGGGTCACGGCTTACTCGCCTGCCACTCCACCGGGCCGACGGCGGCGGCGACGACGCTTGCGCGGCGCACCGTCTTCGCCCTCGCCGTCGGCCTGGGCGGCATCCAGTGCCGAATCCAGCTCGGTGCCGGACTGCAGCTGGGCTTCGCGCCAGAACGCCACATCGGCTTCGTGCTCGCTGGAGGCCACCTGGCGCAGGACCAGGAAGTCGTAGGCGGCGCGGAAGCGCGGATGGGTCAGGGTTCGGATCACGCGCTTGCGCTGACGCGAGCCGAAGCGGCCCTGCAGCAGCCAGATTTCCTGCATCGGCAGCGAGAAGCGGCGCGGCAGGGCGATCGTGGTCAGCTGGTGCAGGGTCACGCGGTCCGCCGCACGGCGCTGCGCTTCTTCCAGCGCGACGCCCTGCTTCTGCAGGCTGGCCAGGGCGCGGCAGAACGCCGGCCACAGCAGCAGCGCGAACAGGAACGACGGCGACACCGGCTCATCATTGGCCACACGCAGATCGGTGTTGTGCAGACCTTCGATGACCATCCGGCGCAGCGCGCCACTGCGGTTGCTGCGCAGCGCAGCGGCGCTTTCCGGGAACATGACGTCAAGCAGACCGTACCGCTCCAGGCCTTCGAAGCTGGCCACGCCGTGCCCGGACAGGAACAGCTTGAGTACTTCCTCGAACAGGCGTGCCGGGGCGGCCTCGGCCAACAGGTTGGCCAGGCGCGGCAGCGGTTCGGCGGTGGCCTCTTCGATCTGGAAGCCCAGCTTGGCGGCCAGGCGCACCGCGCGCAGCATGCGCACCGGGTCTTCCTGGTAGCGCTGCTCGGGATCGCCGATCAGCTTCATCAGGCGGGCCTGCACGTCTTCAAAGCCGCCGGTGTAATCGCGGACCGAGAAATCCTCGATCGCGTAGTACAGGGCGTTGCAGGTGAAGTCGCGGCGGATCGCGTCGTCTTCGATGCTGCCGTACACGTTGTCGCGCACGAGCATGCCGTTTTCCATCTCACGGTCGCCGCTGCCATCGTCGATGTTGGCGCGGAAGGTGGCGACCTCGATGATCTCGCGGCCGAACACCACGTGCGCCAGGCGGAAGCGGCGACCGATCAGCCGGCAGTTGCGGAACAACTGCTTGACCTGCTCGGGCGTCGCGTCGGTGGCGACGTCGAAATCCTTGGGGTGGCCGTTCACCAGCAGATCGCGGACGGCGCCGCCGACCAGGTAACCGGCAAACCCGGAATCACGCAGCCGGTACAGAACGCGCAGGGCGTTGGGGCTGATGTCCTTGCGGGAGATGTTGTGCTGATCGCGCGGGATCACGCGCAGGCTGAACGGTGATGTAGCAGAGGAATTGATGTTGGCGCTTCCGGTTGAGTTTTCGGGATTGCCCAATGGCATCTAGGTCCATATACTAGCGCGCTGCGCAGTTCGCGACAAAGTCTGCTCCCTTCGTCTAATGGTTAGGACGTGGCCCTCTCAAGGCTAAAACAGGGGTTCGAGTCCCCTAGGGAGCACCAGTCGCGGTGCAGAAAGCCAAAAACCCCGCCACGGCGGGGTTTTTTGCGTTCAGGGCCCAGGGCCTGCGGCGCCTGCCCTGCCAGGCCCGGACCGGGGAGCGCACTCCCCGACCCGGCCCCTACTCTGCGCGCAGGCCCGTCGGGAGCGGCTCAGCCCTCCATCTGCTCCAGTTCCTTGCCCTTGGTCTCCTTGACGAAGCGCAGCACGAAGAACACCGAGATCACCGCCGCCACCGTATAGATGCCGTAGGCACCGGCCAGGCCGATGCTGCCCAGCAGGATCGGGAAGGACACGGTGATGGCGAAGTTGGAGGTCCACTGCGCCGCGCCGGCCACCGCCAGCCCCGAACCGCGGATCTGGTTGGGGAACATCTCGCCCAGCATCACCCACATCACCGGGCCCCAGGACATGTTGAAGAAGATCACGTAGACGTTGGCCGCCACCAGCGCCAGCACGCCCATGTTGTCCGTGAGCTGCAGCTTCCCGGCGGTATCCAGCGAACCACTGGCGAAGGCAATGGTGACCAGCGCCAGCGAGATCGCCATGCCGACCGAGCCGACCCACAGCAGCGGCTTGCGGCCGATGCGGTCGATCAGGACCACGGTGATCAGGCAGGCGCCGATGCTCAGCGCACCCGAGAGCACGTTGATCAGCAGCGCGTCGTTCTCCGAGAAGCCCACCGCCTGCCACAGCACCGCGCCGTAATAGAAGACGACGTTGATGCCGACCAGCTGCTGGAACACCGCCAGGCCGATGCCGATCCAGACGATCGGGCGCAGTTTGCCGGTGGTCTTGCTGATCAGATCCGAGAAGGTCGGGCGGTGCTGGTCCTGGGACAGCGAGCCTTCGATCTCGGTGATCTTGGCCTGCGCCTCGACCGGGCCGTACAGCCGGGTCAGCACCGCCAGGGCCTGGTCACGGCGCCCTTTGACCACCAGGAAGCGCGGGCTCTCCGGGATCACCAGCAGCAGGCACAGGAACAGCAGCGAGGGAATGGCCTGCATCCAGAACATCCAGCGCCATGCCGCCTGCCCCAGCCACAGCGCCTGGGTGGAGGCACCGGCCGCCTTGGCCAATAGATAGTTGCTGAGGAAGGCGCAGAACAGGCCGCTGATGATCGCGATCTGCTGCACCGTCGCCAGCCGGCCGCGGTAGCGGGCCGAGGCCACCTCGGCGATGTAGGCCGGCGACATCACGCTGGCCGCACCCACCGCGAAGCCGCCGATCACCCGGGCGATGATGAACACCGTGGAGCTGTGTGCCGCCCCTGCCCCCAAGGCGGAGAACAGGAACATCACCGCGGCGATGATCAGCACGCCGCGGCGGCCGAGCCGGTCGCCGAGGCGGCCGGCGAAGAATGCACCGATCGCGCAGCCGAGCAGCATCGAGGCGACCTCGAAGCCGATCCCGGCCGAACTGGACTGGAAGGTGTCCTTCAGGCCATCGACGGTGCCGTTGATCACGCCGCTGTCAAACCCGAACAGGAAGCCACCGATGGTGGCCACGCAGCTGATCAGGACGATGAAACCGGTGTTCTCGCCGCTACCGGCGCGGGTACTGCTGAGCGAAGCACTGGACATGGGAACCCCTGGTTGAAGGGACACTGGACGCTGCGGATCAGCGCAGCAGATGGATGGTTGATCAGAACCGTCGTCTGCCGCACCCCCGCGCCTGACTGTCTACCGGTAGTCACCTCCATCTTGGACCGGGGATCGGCGGCTCTGCAATCGTGCACTGCGGCATTGTCTTGGCAGTGAGGCGCAGCGCACACGGGATGGATCGACCCGGTGGCAGAATGCAACGCCCGCTGATGTTGTGAGCCTGCCGAATGCGCGACGCCGCCGCCCCGTCTTCCGCTGTCGCCGATGTTCCACTGCTGGTCGACAGCCGCTGCACCCATGGCGAAGGCGCCCTGTGGTCGGCCCGCCGCCAATGCCTTTTCTGGGTGGATATCAGTGAGCGCCGCTTGTGGCAGTACCGCAGTGCCGACGGCAGTCACCGGAGCTGGTTGCTGCCGGACCGGCCCGGCTGCCTCGCCGAAGGGGACGACGGCCGCCTGCTGATCGCGCTGGCCGGCTCATTGCAGCGGCTGGATATCGACCGCGACGGCGATGCCGCGGCGCCCGCGCTGGAATGGCTGGCCGATGTGCAGCCCGATGTCGCGGACACGCGCAGCAATGACGGCCGTACCGATCGCGCCGGCAATCTGGTGTTCGGCACCATGAGCGAGGATCCTGCGCGTGCACCGCTCGGCCGTTACTACCAGTTTTCGATGCGCCATGGCCTGCGCGAACTGAACCTGCCGGACGTCGTCATTCCCAATGCGATCTGTTTCAGCGCGGACGGCGCCACGATGTACTTCTGCGATTCGGTACGGCCGGCGCTGTGGTGCTGCGATTACGACGCCGAGCGCGCGCACTGCGGGGCGCCGCGCCTGTTCGCTGCGCTGCCCGATCCGGACTGGGAACCGGATGGGGCCATTGTGGATGCCGATGGCGGCGTCTGGAACGCGCAGTGGCGCGCCTCCCGCGTGGTGCGTTATCGCCCTGACGGACAGGTTGATCGGGTGGTCCTGCTGCCGGTGCGCAACCCGACCTGCGTCGCGCTCGGCGGGCCCTCGCTGCGGCACCTGATGATCACCAGTTCCCGGCTGGACCACACCGACCAGCAACTGGCGGCCAGCCCGCGCGCCGGCGGCGTATTTGCGCTGGAGACCGGCATCCCCGGCTTGCCCGAGAGTCCCTTCCGCTGGGGCTGAGCCTTGCGCCAGCGGCATTTCGGGGTTTCAGGCGCGATCCGATCCCGCGCCACGGACCAACCTGTTCTAGAATTGTGCGGCTTACTGTCGGATTCAGATCCAGCCATGCCTTTTGTCGTCACCGAAAACTGCATCAAGTGCAAACACACCGATTGCGTGGAAGTGTGCCCCGTGGATTGCTTCCACGAAGGCCCCAACTTCCTGGTGATCGACCCGGATGAGTGCATCGATTGCACCCTGTGCGAACCGGAGTGCCCGGTCAACGCGATCTTCCCCGAAGACGACGTGCCCGCCGGGCAGGAAGCATTCGTCGCCCTGAACGCCGAGCTGGCCAAGGCCTGGCCGGTGCTGACCGTGCGCAAGGACCCGCCCGCCGATGCCGGCGAATGGGATGGCAAGCCGGACAAGCTGACGCTTCTGGAACGCTGAGCCGTCGGGCGCTGGCGGCAACGAAAAAGGGCGCCGACGGCGCCCTTTTCGTTTCTCTGACCGGTTCCGGTTACGGAGCCAGCTTCGCCTTCAGCTCGCCCAGCAGCTTGGTCGGGGCCGCCGCGGTGGCCGGCAGGCCACGCGGGTCGACGGCCGACACATAAGCACCGGCATCGACGGCGACCACGCGGACCAGGAAGTCGCTGCCTTCGAAGGCCACGTCGTAGGAACCCAGCAGCTGGGCCTTGCTGGCGATCTTCACGCCTTCAACGGCCTCCAGCGCGGTGCCGACCTTGGCGAACACCTCCTCCTTGGTGCCCGGCACGGTGAAGCCGGCGTTGTTGGCGGCCGCCGGGTTCGCGGCCGGGGCCGGACGCGCCACCTGCGAGGCCAGCGAGGAGCTGGTCGCAGCGGTAGCGGCGGCCTGGCCGGCCGGGACGTTCAGATCCGGCGGCACTTCCAGCGGGCGCACTTCCGGGGCCAGGGCGTAGTCGCCCTTGGCGCCGCGCTTGAAGCAACCGGTGGTGCCGACGAGGGTGGCGGTAGCCAGGATCGCGAAGGACAGCACGCGGAAGGCGGAAACGGATTGACGCATGGGAATCTCCTGGGTGACCACTGACATCAGTGGTTGGATAGTGCTTCCAGCGCACCGATATCGGTGGCCAGGTGTTCGGCAGCGGCGTGATGGGCCGCGGACAAGGGCAGCAGCGGCAGGCGCAGGCCGTCACCAATGCCGATCCGGCGCAGCAGGTCCTTCACCGGGATCGGGTTGGACTCCACGCCGCAGAATTCATGGAACGGCTCGAGACGGGCATCCCACGACTCGGTCGCCTCGCGTTCCCCGGCCGCCGCCAGGTCGCACATCCGGCGGTAGGCGCCCGGCAGGGCGTTGGAGCCCACCGAGATCAAGCCATCCACGCCGGACAGGATCGAACGCGCGGCCGTACCGTCGTCACCGCTGAGGATGGCGAAGTCCGGCGTACGCAGGGCCAGCAGGGCATTGACGCGGCCCACATCGCCCACCGCTTCCTTGATGCCGACGATGTTCGGGTGGCGGGCCAGCTCGGCGACGGTCTCGGGCAGCATGTCGCAGCCGGTGCGGCCGGGCACGTTGTACAGGATGACCGGCAGGCCGCCCTGGTCGGCCACCGCGCGGTAATGCGCGATCAGGCCGGCCTGGGTCGGGCGCACGTACGGCGGGGTCACCACCAGCGCATGGGTCGCGCCGTTGGCGGCCGCACGACGGGTCTGCTCGATCGTTTTGGCCGTCCCCGACAGGCCGGTCCCGGCCAGTACCGGGATGCGCCCGGCGACGGTTTTGACCGCACTGCGCAGCAGCTGGTCGTATTCGTCGTCGGACAGGGCAGCGGCTTCACCGGTCGAACCGGCCACCACCACCCCGTGAACACCACCCTCCAGTTGCAGGTGCAGCAGGCGCTGCCAACCGTCGGGATCCAATGCGCCGTTCGCCTGGAAGGGCGTCGCCAGCGCGGTGATGAGACCGGAAAGGGACAAGGACATCGTGCTCGGAAGAAAGGGGGCACCTTGCCTGCGTAAACGCCGGCCAGATGTACGTTGCATGTTACTTGCGGGTCGAAAGCGCGGGCAAGTATGCTGGACTCCGGCGAACGTGCCGTCGCCGGCCGTTCAGACTCACCTTGTACCACCCGGAACCATCTTGACCGACACCACGCCGCGGCCTGCGCCGACCGAAAACCACCTCCTGATCAACGCCTATACGACGCATCCGGAGTCCCCCCTGCTGCCTGTGACCCGGCGTATCGCCGACAGTGGCTGCAATCTGGTCGATGCCCGCCTGGCCACGGTCGGGCGCGACGTGTCCGTGACCGCCCTGGCCACCGGCTCGTGGGACTCGGTGGCCAAGCTGGAGGCGATGCTGACCCGGCTGGAGCGTGAGGAAGGCCTGAAGCTGGTCTGGTACCGCACCGGTGCCAAGCAGGCGCAGTCCAACCTGCTGCCCTACATCGTGGAAGTGATCGCCGCCGACAAGCCAGGGATCCTGTTCCAGCTGGCCGATTTCTTCGACCGCCAGGGCATCACCATCGAAAACCTGCAGAGCACGCGTTACCGCGCAATGCAGACCGGTGCGGAAATGTTCTCCGCGCAGGTGACGATCGGGGTGCCGGCGAACATGCACATTGCCGCGCTGCGCGATGATTTCCTCGAGTTCTGCGATCACCTCAACCTCGATGCGATCATGGACCCGATGAAGTTCTGATGCTTCGCGCGTTCGTCACGGGCGCGCGGGGTTTCATGCAGTTGTAGTAGATCTACCCCAGGATCCGGAAAGGAACCCATGAACGACGGCGACACCCTGGACAGCACCACCCTCGCACTGCCGCTGGCGTTGTCCGGCGGCGAGACCACCACCCTCGGCGATCTGGCCGGCCAGTGGCTGGTGCTGTACTTCTACCCCAAGGACAGCACCCCGGGCTGCACCACCGAGGGCATCGATTTCAACGCGCTGCTCCCGCAGTTCACGAAGGCCGGCGCTCGCGTCTTCGGCGTCTCCCGCGATTCGGTCAAATCCCACGACAATTTCTGCGCCAAGCAGGGCTTCGCCTTTCCGCTGATCAGCGATGGCGATGAAGCGCTGTGCACGGCGTTCGACGTGATCAAGCTGAAGAACATGTACGGCAAGCAGGTGCGTGGCATCGAGCGCAGCACCTTCCTCATTTCGCCGGACAGTCGTATCGTGCAGGTGTGGCGCAAGGTCAAAGTGGCCGGCCACGCAGACACCGTCCTTGAAGCCCTGAAGGCCGCGAAAACCCAGTGATCAACCCGGCACCCCCAATGGCCATCACCCTGCCCCGCAGGTCGTGATGGCTTGTCCCTGTTCTGCCACCAGGAATTGACGATGACCCGAGGCAAGCGCATCTACGTACTGGATACCAACGTGCTGATGCACGATCCGACCGCGCTGTTCAAGTTCGAGGAGCATGATGTCTACCTGCCGATGCAGGTGATCGAAGAGCTGGACAACGGCAAGAAGGGCACCACCGAGGCGAGCCGCAATGCGCGCCAGGTCAGCCGTTTCCTCAATGAGCTGGTGCAGGCCTCGGGCCTGGACAACCTGGCCGATGGCATCCCGCTGCAGCGCCCGAACGGGCTGCAGCTGCGTGGCAAGCAGAGCGTGGGCCTGCTGCGTTTCCAGACCAGTCACTTCGATGCGGGCAAGAGCTTTGGCGCGGTGATTCCGGACAACGCCATCCTCGGCGCGATCCTGGCGCTGAAGGAACAGGTGCCGGAGATTCCGGTGGTGTTCGTTTCCAAGGACATCAACCTGCGGATCAAGGCGGCGATTGCCGGCATCGTCTCCGAGGATTACGAGAACGACCGCGCGCTGGACGATTTCAGCCTGCTCTATACCGGCGCCACCGAGCTGCCGGAAGACTTCTGGAAGAAGCACACCGACAACCTGCGCAGCTGGAGTGACAAGGGCCGCACCAGTTACGAAATCATCGCCAGTGAAGACGAGAGCTGGCACCCGAACCAGTACGCCTACCTGCCGGGCGACGATGAAGTCGAACTGCGCGTGGCCAAGGTGGACGGCGACAGGATCACGTTGTCGCTGGTCAACGATTTCCGCCACGGCAGCCATGCGGTGTGGGGCATCAGCGCGCGCAACCGCGAGCAGAACTTCGCGCTCAATGCGTTGATGGACCCGGAGATCGATTTCGTCACCCTGCTCGGCACCGCCGGTACCGGCAAGACGCTTCTCGCGCTGGCCGCCGGCCTGGCCCAGACCATGGACCAGCAGCGCTACCGCGAGATCATCATGACCCGCGCCACGGTCAGCGTCGGCGAGGACATCGGCTTCCTGCCCGGTACCGAGGAAGAGAAGATGACGCCATGGATGGGCGCGCTGACCGACAACCTGGAAGTGCTCACGCATACCCAGGAAGGCGGCGCGTGGGGGCGTGCAGCCACCAACGACCTGATCGCCAGCCGGATCAAGATCCGCTCGCTGAACTTCATGCGCGGGCGCACGTTCCTGTCGCGCTATCTGATCCTGGATGAAGCGCAGAACCTCACCCCCAAGCAGATGAAGACCCTGATCACCCGTGCCGGCCCCGGTACCAAGATCGTCTGCCTGGGCAACGTCGAACAGATCGATACCCCCTACCTGACCGAGACCACCTCGGGCCTGACCTACGCGGTGGACCGTTTCAAGAACTGGCCGCACAGCGCGCACGTCACGCTGCGCCGTGGCGAGCGTTCGCGCTTGGCCGATTACGCTTCGGAGGTGTTGTGAGCCGTTCCCTGTCCCGTGCCCTCCTGCCGCTGGCGCTTGCTGCGCTGGCGGCGGCCTGCACGCCCGCCAACACCCGGCCGGGCGCCAGCGTCCCGACCGCAATCAAGACCGGCCAGTCCTGGGTGGTGACGCGACCGATCGTCGCCGCCCAGGTCCTCGATACCTGCTCGCGCGACAGTCCCGGCCGCGAGGCCGGACGGGTCACCGGTTACTGGGCGCCCAGCCGCAAGGATGTCGAGCAGCTCGAAGCCGCCTTGCCGACGCTGGAGGCGCAGGTGCCCAAGGCCGCCGATTTCGATCGCCAGTACGTCGGCATCGAGATGAACGCGCGCAAGCTCATCTACCTCAACGCCTTCCATCTGCCTGACGATGCCGACATCGATCCAGCGCGTGATGCGATCCGGGTCTGCGATGGGGGCGCGCAGTTCTGGGGCGCGGTGTTCGATCCGGGCAGCGGCCGTTTTTCGGATGTGCAGTTCAACGGCCCGCCCGCGGGTCGTTGATCGTGCCGTGACCACCCCCACGCACGCCGGATGAGCATCCGGCTGCCCACCTGGGTCTGGATCGGGGCGATCGCCCTGTCCTGCGTAGCCGGGATGGTCAACGTGGTCGGCTTCCTGGGGTTCGAACACCAGGCCGTCAGCCACATGACCGGCACCACCAGCCAGCTCGGCATGGCGCTGGCCCAACGCGACTGGCGCGTGGTCGGGCATCTGTGGGGGCTGTTGATCGCGTTCTGCGTGGGCGCGACGCTCAGCGGGGTGATCATCCAGGACAGCGGCCTGCAGCTGGGCCGCCGCTATGGCGTCGTGCTGGCGCTGGAATCGCTGTTGCTGCTGGTCGCGATCCCGCTGTTCAAACAGCAGCAGATCTGGGGGGCGCTGGCGGCGGCGATGGCCTGCGGACTGCAGAACGCGATGGCCACCACCTTCAGTGGCGCGGTGGTGCGCACTACCCATCTCAGCGGCATGTTCACCGATCTCGGGATCGGGCTGGGCCACCTGATGCGCGGCCTGCCACTGCCGATCCGGCGGCTGACCCTGAGCGGGTTGATCGTCAGCGGCTTCCTGGCCGGCGGCGTGATGGGCGCCCTGTTGTTCCTGCGCTTCGGCTACGACGCCCTGCTCGCCCCCGCACTGCTCACCGGCGGCACCGGGCTGGGCTACGTGCTGTACCGGCAGTGGGCACTGCTTCGGGCACGCTGAGGGCGCGGCAGCACTGCTGCGACAAACATTGCACAATTGGGGCATGACGCCTTCCAGCCCCGTTTCCGCCCTGACCATCGCCGGCTCCGATTCCGGCGGTGGCGCCGGCATCCAGGCCGATCTGAAGGCCTTCGCCGCCCATCGCGTGCATGGCCTGTCCGCGATCGCCGCACTGACCGCACAGAACACCCGCGGCGTTACCGCCGTACACGTGCCGCCGCTGGACTTCCTGCAGGCGCAGATCGATGCCTGCTTCGCCGATTTCGATATCCATGCGGTGAAGCTGGGCATGCTGGCCAACGCCGAAGTGATCGCACTGGTGGCCGACGCACTGGAAAAGCACCGCCCGCCCCATGTGGTGCTCGATCCGGTGATGGTCGCCACCAGCGGCGCCAAGCTGCTTGAAGACAGCGCACTGGCGGCGATGCGCACGCGCCTGATCCCGCTGGCCACGCTGCTGACGCCCAACACCCCCGAAGCGGAGCTGCTGCTCGGCCGGCGCATCGTCACCGCCGAGGATGCCGAAGATGCCGCCGACGCACTGCTGGATCTGGGCGCCGGCGCGGTGCTGCTCAAGGGCGGCCATCTGGACGAAGGCAGCCGCGTGATCGATCGCTACTTCGACGGTGTGACCCGCGAAGAATTCATCCATACCCGCCTGCCAGTGGATGCGCACGGCACCGGCTGCACCCTGGCCTCGGCCATCGCCGCGCAGCTGTGCCAGGGGCTCTCGTTGCCCAACGCCTGCGAAGCGGCCATCGACTACGTCGCGCGTGGCCTGCAGAGCGGTTATTACCCGGGCCACAGCGAGGTACTGGTGATCGACCACTTCGGCGCGGCACGTCCGGCATGATCGACGCCTCGCCCCTGCCCGTGCAGACCGGCGATGGCCATCGCGTCGAGTTGCTGGCGCGTGTCCCGGCACAGCCGCGCGCACGCCTGCTGTGGCTGCCGGCGCTGGGCGTAGCCGCGCGCCATTACCTGCCGTTCGCCGAGGCGCTCGCTGCGCATGGCATCGCGGTGTACCTGCACGAGTGGCGCGGCAACGGCAGCAGCAGCCTGCGCCCGTCGCGCACGCAGGACTGGGGCTATCGCGAAATCCTCGCGCAGGACCTGCCGGCGAGCCTGGCAAACGTGCCCGCAGACGCTGAAACACCCTTGATCATCGGCGGCCACAGCCTCGGCGGCCAGCTGGCCTGCTGTTTCGCCGGGCTGCATCCGCAGCGTTTCGCCCGCGTGTGGCTGGTCGCCAGCGGCACGCCGTACTGGCGCACCTTCCCGGCCCCGCGTGGCTGGACCCTGCCGCTGGTATATCGCTTCCTGCCCTGGCTGGCCCAGCGCCAAGGGGTCCTGCACGGCAGGAAGCTCGGCTTTGGTGGCACCGAGGCGCGCGGGCTGATCCGCGACTGGTCGCGTGTGGGCCTCAACAATCACTACGCGGCCGCTGGCATGGCGACCGATCTGGAGGCCGGGATGCGTGATCTGCGCGGCCAGGCGACCGCCGTGGTGATGGACCATGACTGGTTGGCACCGACGGGCTCGATGCAGGCCCTGCTGGCCAAGATGCCGGGCATGCGTGCGCAGCTCAGCGTGGTCAGTGCGCAGATGCTGGGTGCGCGTGCCGATCACTTCGCCTGGATGAAAACGCCGGAAGCCGTGGTGGAGCAGCTTCTTCATTCATTTGAATGAAGACCTTCACAAAAACCGTTGACGAATGCGACGCCGATCCGCATAATTCCGCTCCTGTTGACGCGCCCGTAGCTCAGTTGGATAGAGTACCTGGCTACGAACCAGGCGGTCGGGAGTTCGAATCTCTCCGGGCGCACCATCAACAGGGTATCGATTTCGCCGTCGGTATCAGCAATGAAAATTCGATGTAAATGCGCCCGTAGCTCAGTTGGATAGAGTACCTGGCTACGAACCAGGCGGTCGGGAGTTCGAATCTCTCCGGGCGCACCATTACATCGAACGGCAAGCGTGCTTGCCTTCCCGTCGAACGTGGCAACACGCGCGACAGGACACACAACCAGACAATGCAAATGCGCCCGTAGCTCAGTTGGATAGAGTACCTGGCTACGAACCAGGCGGTCGGGAGTTCGAATCTCTCCGGGCGCACCATTGCATCGACGAAGACAGCAACCCCGGTTGCTGTTTTTTTTTGCGTTGGCGCCAGCTGTCACCAGGTAGTGCCGGCCGCTGGCCGGCTCTCATGGATGCTGGACGATCGCGTGGAGCCGGCCAG
>NZ_JASCOO010000006.1:0-96807 GCF_029959485.1 Stenotrophomonas sp. PS02301 | reverse complement strand
GGGGTCATTCTCGCGGCGGGGGGTTGGGCGTTTGTGCGGCGGGTTGGCGGGCTCGCCAGGATCTACGCGATCCCGTCGCGTGAGAACCATCATTGCGTTGTTGCCGGCCAGCCGCCGGCACTACGTGTTATTTCGGTGGCTGCCGGCCAGCGGCCGGCACTACCTTGAGGTGTGGGCCGCGGCCGTGAGCCGGGGCCTACCCGCATCAGCCCAGAATCCCAGGCAGATCCAGCCCCTTTTCCTTCGCGCAGTCCACCGCGATCTCATAGCCCGCGTCGGCATGCCGCATCACGCCCGTGGCCGGGTCGTTCCACAGCACGCGGGCGATGCGCTTGGCCGCCGCGTCGGTGCCATCGCAGACGATGACCATGCCCGAGTGCTGCGAGAAGCCCATGCCGACGCCGCCGCCATGGTGCAGCGAGACCCAGGTGGCGCCGCTGGCGGTATTGAGCAGGGCGTTGAGCAGCGGCCAGTCGGAGACGGCATCCGAGCCGTCCTGCATGGCCTCGGTCTCGCGGTTGGGCGAGGCGACGCTGCCCGAATCCAGGTGATCGCGGCCGATCACCACCGGCGCCTTCAGTTCGCCATTGGCGACCATCTCGTTGAAGGCAAGGCCCAGTCGATCACGATCGCCCAGGCCGACCCAGCAGATGCGCGCGGGCAGGCCTTGGAACTTGATCTTCTCGGCGGCCATGTCCAGCCAGCGGTGCAGGTGCGGGTTGTCCGGGATCAGTTCCTTGACCTTGGCGTCGGTCTTGGCGATGTCCTCCGGATCGCCGCTCAGCGCGGCCCAGCGGAACGGGCCGATGCCGCGGCAGAACAGCGGGCGGATGTAGGCGGGTACGAAGCCGGGGAAGTCGAAGGCATCGGCCACGCCTTCTTCCAGTGCCATCTGGCGCAGGTTGTTGCCGTAATCCACGGTCGGTACGCCGAGCGAGTGGAAGCCGAGCATGGCGCGGATGTGGTTGGCCATCGATTCGCGCGCGGCGGTTTCCACTTCCTTCGGGGCGGAGACGCGCTTGGCGTCCCATTCTTCCACGGTCCAGCCCTGCGGCAGGTAACCGTTGACCGGGTCGTGCGCGGAGGTCTGGTCGGTCAGCAGGTCCGGCTTCACGCCGCGGATCAGCAGCTCGTCCAGCACGTCGGCGACGTTGCCGAGCAGGCCGACCGAGAGCGGCTTCTTGGCGGTGCACGACTCTTCGATCAGGCGCAGCGCTTCGTCGAGGTCGTCGGTCCAGGTGTCCAGATACCCGGTACGCAGGCGCATCTCGATGCTGCTCTTGCGGCATTCCACCGCCAGGCACGAGGCGCCGGCCATCACCGCAGCCAGCGGCTGTGCGCCGCCCATGCCGCCCAGCCCACCGGTGAACAGCCACTTGCCGGCCAGGCTGCCGTTGTAGTGCTGGCGGCCCATCTCCACGAAGGTCTCGTAAGTGCCCTGCACGATGCCCTGGGCGCCGATGTAGATCCAGCTGCCGGCGGTCATCTGGCCGTACATGGCCAGGCCCTTCTTATCGAGCTCGTTGAAGTGGTCCCAGTTGGCCCAGCGCGGCACCAGGTTGGAGTTGGCGATCAGCACGCGCGGGGCATCCACATGGGTGCGGAACACGCCGACCGGCTTGCCCGACTGCACCAGCAGGGTCTGGTCATCTTCGAGCCGCTGCAGGGTCTCGATGATCTTGTCGTAGCTCTCCCAGTCGCGCGCGGCGCGGCCGATGCCGCCGTAGACCACCAGCTCCTGCGGGCGCTCGGCCACGTCCGGGTGCAGGTTGTTCATCAGCATGCGCAGCGGGGCTTCGGTCAGCCAGCTCTTGCAGGTCAGCGTGGTGCCGGTCGGGGCGAGGATGGTGCGGGTGGAATCGAGACGGGTCATGCAGCACTCCGGGACGTAGCGAAGTCGAGACAGGCATCGAGCACCTGCTGCAGCGTGGCGCGCAGCGGGGCGGCGTGATCGGGATCCAATGGCGTGGGCCAGCTGTGCTCATCCACGGCCTCGGGCTCGTGCATGTAGCCGCGGCAGGCCAGCTCCATCTGCAGCGTGTGCACGCCGCCGGGGATGTCGCTGTAATGGCGGGTGATGTAGCCGCCCTTGAAGCGGCCGTTGCGCACATGGCTCATGCCGCTCATCGCGCACAGATTGTCGACCACGTCGGTCAACGCGTTGTCGCAGGTGGTATCGCCGTTGGTGCCGAGGTTGAACTGTGGCAGCTGGCCATCGAACAGGTGCGGGATGTGCGAGCGGATCGAGTGCGCGTCGTACACCACCACGGTGCCGTGCCGGGCACGCAGTCGCGCGATCTCCGCCGCGAGGGCGTCGTGGTAAGGCGCGAACCAGGTATCGCGGCGGCGCGCGATCTCCGCCTCGTCCGGGCCGTGGCCATCGCGGTACAGCGGCTGGTTGTCGAAGGTGGTCAGCGGGCACAGGCCGGTGGTGTTCTGGCCCGGGTACAGCGAGGTGCCGCTGGGGTCGCGGTTGACGTCGATGACCGATCGCGACACCGCGGTGCGTACGGTGGTGGCGCCCATCTGCTGCGCGAAGGCGTACAGCTCATGCACCCACCAGTCGGCGTCGCGGCGGGCCAGCCACGGCGAGACGAACTGCGCGGCCAGTGCATCGGGCAGCTCGGTGCCCGTGTGCGGGAAGCTGACGATCAACGGCACATCGCCGCGGTGGATCTGCAGCCAATCCGGTTGGGAAGTCATGCCAGCGGCTCCAGTGGCGGCAGGATGTCGTCCAGCCCGGCAGCCAGCACGCCACTGCGCACCAGGTCGGTCGCGGCCACCATGTCCGGGTGGAAGTAACGGTCGTCTTCCAGCGTCGGCACCTGCGCGCGCAGGCGCTGGCGTACGGCTTCAAGTGCATCGCTGGAGCGCAGCGGGGCATGGAAATCGCAGCCCTGTGCAGCGGCCAGCAGCTCGATGCCGATCACGTTGGCGGCGTTCTCGGCCATCGCCATCAGGCGGCGCGCACCGTGTGCGGCCATCGAGACGTGGTCTTCCTGGTTGGCCGAGGTCGGGATCGAGTCGACGCTGGCCGGATAGGCGCGCTGCTTGTTTTCCGAGACCAGCGCCGCGGCGGTGACCTGCGGAATCATGAAGCCGGAATTCAAGCCGGGCTTCGGGGTGAGGAAGGCGGGCAGGCCGGACAGGGCCGGGTCGACCAGCATCGCGGTGCGGCGCTCGCTGATCGAGCCGATCTCGCACACGGCCATCGCCAGCATGTCCGCCGCGAAAGCGACCGGCTCGGCGTGGAAGTTGCCACCGCTCAGCGCCTCGTTGGTATCGGTGAATACCAGCGGATTGTCGGACACACCGTTGGCTTCGATCGCCAGCGTGGTGGCGGCCTGGCGCATCACATCGAACGCGGCGCCCATCACCTGCGGCTGGCAGCGCAGGCAGTACGGGTCCTGCACGCGCACGTCGTTGTCGCGGTGCGATTCGCGGATCGCCGAGCCCTGCATCAGGGTACGCAGCGCGGCGGCGGTGGCGATCTGTCCGCGCTGGCCGCGGATGCTGTGGATGCGCGGGTCGAACGGGGTGTCCGAACCCTTGGCCGCTTCCACCGAGAGCGCGCCGGTGACCAACGCCGCACGGAACACAGTGTCGATCGCGAACAGACCGGCCAGTGCATAGGCGGTGGAGTACTGGGTGCCGTTGAGCAGGGCCAGGCCTTCCTTCGCGCCCAGCACCAGCGGGGCCAGGCCGACCTTGGCCAGCGCCTCGGCCGCCGGCAGGCGCTCGCCCGCCACGAAGGCTTCGCCGACGCCGATCATCACGCTCGCCAGGTGCGAGAGCGGGGCCAGATCGCCGGAGGCGCCGACCGAGCCTTGGCACGGAATCACCGGAATGAAGTCGTGCTGCAGGAAGGCTTCCAGCAGGGCCAGCGTCTGCGGGCGGATACCGGAGGCGCCCTGGGCCAGGCTGGCCAGCTTCAACGCCATCATCAGGCGCACCACCGGTGCCGGCATCGGCTCGCCGACGCCGGCGGCATGCGAAAGCACGATATTGCGCTGCAGGGTTTCCAGATCGTCGCGCTCGATGCGCACGCTGGCCAGCTTGCCGAAGCCGGTATTGATGCCGTACACCGGTGCGCCCTTGGCGACGATGTCGGCCACGGTCTGCGCACTGCGCAGCACGGCCGCGGCCGAGGCCGGGTCCAGCCGCACCCGCGCGCCGTCATGGATCGCGCGCCATTGCGCCAGCGTGACGGCGCCGGGGTGCAGGGTCAGGGTAGTGCTCATGAAATCTCCAGACATCACTAGATTCAGACGGGTTGGCCGCGCATCACGCGGCCGTGCAGGGGGTTGAAGCCCATGCGGTAGACGAGGTCGGCAGGCGCCTCGATGTCCCACAGGGCGAGGTTGCAGTCCAGGCCGACGGCGAGCCGGCCGATCCGGTCCTGCCGACCCAGTGCGCGTGCCGCTTCACGGGTGAAGCCGGCGATGCACTCCGCCACGGTCATGCGGAACAGGGTGGCGGCCATGTTCATCGCCAGCAGCGGGCTGGTCAGCGGCGAGGTACCGGGGTTGGAATCGGTGGCCAGCGCCAGCGGTACGCCGGCGGCGCGCAGTGCGGCGATCGGGGGCAGGGTGGTATCGCGGGTGAAATAGAACGCGCCCGGCAGCAGCACGGCCACGGTACCGGCGCTGCGCATGGCGTCGATGCCGTCGGCGTCGAGGTGTTCGATATGGTCGGCCGACAGTGCGCCGTGACGTGCCGCCAGGGCAGCACCGTGCTGGTTGCTGAGCTGCTCGGCGTGGATCTTGATCGCCAGCCCGTGTTGCTGCGCGGCGAGGAAGACCTGCTCGGCCTGCGCGGCGCTGAAGGCGATGTTCTCGCAGAACACGTCCACCGCTTCGGCCAGCCCGGCCGCCGCAACGGCCGGAATCATGACGTTGCAGACCTCGTCGATGTACTCCTGCGCCTGCCGGCCCGGCGGGATCGCATGCGCGCCGAGGAAGGTCGGCACGATCTCGACCGCGCGCTGACGGCCCAGTTCGCGCGCGACGGTCAGCTGCTTGGTCTCATCGGCCAGGGTCAGCCCGTAACCGGATTTGATCTCGAGCGTGGTGATGCCTTCGGCCAGCATGGCATCCAGCCGCGGCAGGCTGGCGGCGAGCAGGTCGGCCTCGCTGGCGGCGCGGGTGGCGCGCACGGTGGAGACGATGCCGCCGCCGGCGCGGGCGATGTCGGCATAGCTCACGCCCTGCAGGCGCTGTTCGAACTCGCCAGCGCGGTTGCCGGCATAGACCAGGTGGGTGTGGCAGTCGATCAGGCCGGGGCTGATCCAGCGCCCGGCGCAGTCGATGCGCTGGGCCGGCTGCAGGTGATCGGCAGAACCGGCCGCACCGACATGCACGATGCGGCCATCGGTGGCGGCGATGACGCCCTCCTCGATCACGCCCAGGCCCGGGCCGTCGACGGTGATCAGGTTGGCGTGGTACCAGAGGGTGTCACAGTGCATGGCAGCAACCACATCGGTGTATATGTCTATACAATATAGGCGCCTCTTCCGGGATGTCCAGTGATGTCAGCCACCCCCGCACCGATCCTTCGTTTCCACGCTGCCCACGCACTGCTGCCGCACGGCTGGGCGCGCGATGTGCGCATCCTCAGCCAGGGCGGCACGCTCCTCGAGGTGACCGAAGGTGTGTCGGCCGAGCCGGGTGATACCGCGCTGGCGATCGCGCTGCCGGGCCTGGGCAACCTGCACAGCCACGCCTTCCAGCGCGGCATGGCCGGGCTGACCGAGATCGGCGGCAACAGCGGCGACAGCTTCTGGAGCTGGCGCGAGCTGATGTACCGCTTCCTGGCGCGTCTGCAGCCCGAGGCCATGCAGGCCATCGCCGAGCAGGCTTATGTGGAAATGCTGGAATCCGGTTTCACCCGGGTCGGTGAGTTCCACTATCTGCACCACGGCCCGGACGGTGCACCCTATGCCAATCGCGCCGAAATGGCCGAACGTATCGCGGCCGCTGCCCACTCCAGTGGCATCGGCCTGACCCTGTTGCCGGTGTTCTACGCGCATGCCGATTTCGGTGGCGCCGCGCCGAATCCGGCCCAGCGCCGTTTGATCCACGACGTGGACGGCTTTGCCGCGCTGCTGCAGGGCTGCACGCGCGCGCTGCAGGACCAGGACGATGCGGTGCTCGGCTTTGCCCCGCACAGCCTGCGCGCGGTGACCGGCGAGGAACTGGCGGCGTTGCTGCCGCTCAACACCGGGCCCGTCCACATCCACATCGCCGAGCAGACCCGCGAGGTTGATGCCTGCGTCGCCTGGAGCGGCATGCGGCCGGTGCAGTGGCTGTACGAACACGCGCCAGTGGATGCGCGCTGGTGCCTGGTGCATGCCACCCACATCACCGAGGCGGAGATGCAGCAGATCGTCGCGAGCCGTGCGGTGGCCGGGCTGTGCCCGATCACCGAGGCGAACCTGGGCGACGGTCTGTTCCCGATGCAGGCCTTCGCGCGTGCCGGCGGCCGGTTCGGCGTGGGCTCGGATTCCAACGTGCTGATCGATGCCGCCGAAGAGCTGCGCCTGCTCGAGTACGGCCAGCGCCTGCAACTGCGCGGGCGCAACGTGCTGGCCCCGGGCGATGGGCAGTCCACCGGCCGCTGGCTGTACGAACAGTCGTTGAACGGTGCTGCGCAGGCCCTGGGCGTGACCACCGGACTGCAGGCAGGCGCACCGGCCGACATCGTCGAACTCGATCCGGACCACCCGGCGCTGATCGCCCGCGACGGTGATGCCTTGCTTGACAGCTGGGTGTTCGCCGCACGTAATGGCGCCGTGCGATCGGTGTGGCGCCAAGGGCGCCAGTGGGTCCGTGACGGTCGCCACCCGCAACGCGAGGCGGTGGCCGCACGGTTCGCCGCGGCACTTCGACCGTTGTTGAGGGTCTGATCCGACCCTCCCATGCAGGAATCCAGAGTGACGGGCAAGAAAGCAGCAACCCTCAATCAGCGCATCCGTGCTGATCTGGAAAGCCGCATCCTCAGTGGACAGTGGGCGCCTGGCTTCCGCATCCCCTACGAACACGAACTGATGGAGCAGTACGGCTGCTCGCGGATGACCGTGAACAAGGTGCTGACCGCGCTGGCCGAGAGCGGCATGATCGAGCGCCGCCGCCGTGCGGGCTCGTTCGTCGCGCGCCAGCCGCCGCACCTGGAACAGGTGGCGCTGGAGATTCCTGATATCGCGATGGCGGTGGAAGCGCGCGGGCACGTCTATGCCTACCAGCTGCTGGAGCGTGCCTACCGGCGCCCGCGCGAGCAGGTGGCCGAAGAAACCACCTTGGCCGGCGGCGAGAAGCTGCTGGCGATCCGCTGCCTGCACCTGGCCGATGGCCGGCCGCTGGCGCTTGAGCACCGCCTGATCAGCCCGGTCGGCGTGCCGGAGGTGCTGGAGGTGGATTTCGAGACGACCGCGCCAGGCAGTTGGCTGCTGCAGAACGTATCGTGGACGCGCGCCCAGCACCGGATCAGCGCCTGGGGCGCCGATGACGCGGCCGCTACGCTGTTGCAGGTCAAGCAAGGCACGGCCTGCCTGGTGATCGACCGTCTCACCTGGCGCGGCGAGCAGCCGATCACCTGCGTGCGGCAGATGTTCCTGGGCGATGCCTACGATCTGGTCGCCCGGTTCTCGCCGGGCGCGCGCTGAGCCTTACAGCGTGGTGCACTGGCGCCAGCGGACCGGCTCATCCACGCCGGGGCGCGGGTTGAGCTGGATGCGCACGGTGCGCAGCGCGGGGTAGCGGGTCACTTCCTCGCAGATCAGCGGCCAGATCGTGTCGATCTCGCCGGTGCGGTTGATCGCCAGCGTCTGCCGGGTGAGCCAGATGCCACTGGCCACGCCGGAGCGGCTGGCCACGTTGCGTGACAGCTCCTGCTGGTAGCGGTCCAGCGTGGCGTCGTCCGGGTTCGCTTCCATTGCAGGCGGAGCGGCGTCGGCCGCGCCGCCAGCGGCCTGCGGGGCTGCCGGGGCAGGCGTCGCAGCAGTGGGCTGGGTGCCGGCCGGCGCGGGTGCTTTCGCTGCAGCCGGCGCGGCCGCCGCGGTTTCATCGTCGGCCCACTCCTTTTCCAGCCCGGCGGTCAGCGAGCCCAGCCCGACCATCAGCCCCAACGTCGCCGCGCCCAGTGCCGCGATCGAGATACGGCGGAGGGCTTCGCCACGGGCACCGGCCTCGACCCGGGCCTCCATGTCGCCCGGCAGGTAGGGCTTCAGCAACGGCCACAGCAGCGGGCCATCGAGGACCTCGACGCTCTGTTTCTCCGCGGCGATGCGTCCATCGCGCTCCACCTTGCCCTCGGTGATCAGGATGCCGCCACGGGCACCGGCCAGACGCGCGGCGGCACCCAGTTCGTTCACGGCCGCGGTGCCGATCCGGTAGGCGCGGCCATGCTTGCAGGAGAGCAGCCAGCGCTGCGGACCGTCGTGCATCAGGAAATCGCTGCGCGGTTCGCGACTGTCTGCGGTCTCGTCCGGTACATCCTGCAGCCCGCGCTGCTCGTGCATCGCGCGCCGGACGATCAGGGAAAACTCGCGCCAGTGCATGCCGGCCAAGGCATTCAGGCCGAGCTGAGTCTCCTTGCGCTTCCGTTTGATCAGCCAGAAGTAGGCCGTGGCCAGGAACCAGACGATGAGGGCCAACAGCAGGGCCAGAATCCAGGAGAGCATGGAGGGGGATATGAACAGGGAAGTGCGATAGACAGTTTATATGCGCCTTTGCACGTCTGCGGCGCGTCGTTGTCGGCGCGGTTCGCATCCGGCGGTCACGTCGGTGACGGCCGTCTCACTTTGCGGGGCCTTGCGCTAGCAGCGCCCACAAAAAACCCGCCAATCCAGAGCCGTGAGGGGAGGGAACAAACGGCGGTGGAAGCGATTGGCGGGTCGATTTCGATTGTCAACAAAGTCGTGCTGCTTTGCAACAATCGACGCAGCGGGTCAGTTCAGGCGTCGGAGGTCGGCGACTGGTGCGTGCCCGGCGATGGATCGGCCGACGGCGAGGCGTTGCGGGCCTCGGCACGGTTGACCCGGGTGTTGAGCGCGTCGATCCGGGCATTGAGCGCGGCGACATCCTCGGCGGTGGGGATGTGCAGACGCTTGAGCACGCCTTGGACCCGGTCATCGAAGGCCTTCTCGACCTTGTCCCAGGTGCCGCTGGCCTTTTCGCGGGCCTCGCCGAGGTGTTCCTCGACATTGTCGCGCCAGCGCGGTGTATCGCCGGTCTGCTCGCGGTTGCGGGCCTCGATGTTCTCGCCTTCCTTGACCAGGTTGTCGAAGACACGGCTGCCTTCGGCCTGCGCACGCCCGAAGGCGCCCAGACCGGCCAGCCAGATCTGCTGGGCCGAATCGGTCAGCTTGCGCGAGAAGCGCTCGGCCTGATCCTGCAGCGAGGGCTTCTCGCCGGGGATGCGATCGTCGAAGTCGTTGGGTGAATTCATGGGGCGATCCCTTGGGTGGACACCCCTGGATCGTATGCATCGCCGGCTTCAAGCGATGTGATGGCCGGCGCCTGTGCAGCGCCGGGCCGGGCGTCGGTTCAGCCGAGCTTTTCCTGCAGCACGCGCTGGATCTCGCTTTCCACCATGCCCTTCATGGCCGAGAGCAGGAAGCCGAGTTTGGCGGTGACCTGCACCTGGCCGGGCTGCAGCGCGATCGCGCCGTCCACGCCGGAGCCGCTGAAGTTCAACACGTCGCCCACCCAGTTGGACTGCAGACCGAAACGCTCGGACAGTTTGGCGGCGACTTCTTCGATGGCTTTGCGCGCATTTTCGGCGGGCAGGGCGTGGGCGTGACGGATATCAATGGTGGACATACAGCCTCCTGGCGACAACGGCGCGGATTTGGGCGTGCATTGTGCGCATCCTCAGGCACAACTCCAAGGTCTGCGTCACACTTCTTCTTCCCTGACATTCAACCTGCTAGGCTGCGCCGCGTGCAGAACCTGCTAGTTCACTTTACTCACCGCCAACATCCCGACCAGCCCCTGCGGCCCGGGGTGCAGCGCATCGTGCGTCATGCATCGGGCACCGTCCGGCTTGGCGATGACACCCCCGGCACCTTGCTGCTGGCCCAGTTCTGCCTGGATGACCGCGGCCTGTGGCTGCAGGTCGCCAACGGCATCCGCGGCATTCACGTCAACGGCCGCCCGGTGCGCCGGATGGCGCTGCTGCGCGCCGGCGACGCCGTCTACGCCGACGGCGTGGAGATGGTGGTGCAGGGCGATTGCGAAGCGGTCGCGCACGCGCCGCCACGCAGCGATGAGGGCGGCGACGACCAGCGCCTGTTGCGTGGGGTCGGCGGCCAGCACCACGGGCGCAGCTTCACGCTGGACCGGCCGCGCGTGATCGGCCGCGGACCCGAGGCGGACATCGTGATCGATGACCCCGCCTTCGCCGAGCAGCACGCCCGCCTGGAGCAGCACGGCGAGCGTCTGCTGCTGCGCGACCTGGGGGCGGGTGAGTCCACGCGGGTCAATGGCGTCACCGTTCGCCATTGCTGGCTGCAGCCGGGTGACCAGCTGGTCTTCGATGCCCAGCACCGTTTCGTGCTCGAAGTCCCGCACGACGGCCGCAAGCGCATCGTGATCGAAGAAGAGGACGACGGCTTCGACGCACGCCAGCGCCCGGAACCGGTGACTGCGCCCAAACGCGTGAGCCGCTGGCCGTGGCTGCTGGCCAGTGCGTTGCTGCTGGCCGCAGCGCTGAGCGGGCTGCTCTGGTTCGGGGCGAGGTAGTGCCGGCCGCTGGCCGGCAACCAGGCACGTCTCGCGTGGGCCATTAGATTCGTTTGCAACCAAATTCGCCTTGTGCTGCAAGGCCTAAAGGCTGGTGCGCTGCGGCATACTAGGGGTCTTGCCCCATAGGTGTGACATGACGCGCGCGTTCAATTTCAGTGCCGGCCCTGCAACGTTGCCGGAATCGGTCCTGCGCCAGGCGCAGGAAGAGATGTTGGAGTGGAACGGCGCGGGCGCCTCCATTGTCGAAATGAGCCACCGCGGCCCGGAGTTCATGGCCGTCGCCGCCCAGGCCGAGGCCGATCTGCGTCGCCTGATCGGCATCCCGGACGACTACGCGGTGCTGTTCCTGGCCGGTGGCGCGACCACCCAGCAGGCCCTGCTCGCGCTCAACTTCGCCCAGCCCGGCCAGACCGTGGATTACGTGCTCACCGGGCACTGGGGCAAGACCGCGATCAAGCAGGTCAGCCCTTACGTCACGGTCAACGTCGCCGCGAGCAGCGAAGCCAACGGCTTCCACGACATCCCGGCGCGCGCCAGCTGGCAGCTTTCCGATGACGCGGCCTACGTGCACATCACCGCCAACGAAACCATCCACGGGGTGGAGTTCCGTGACACCCCGGACGTGGGTGAGGTGCCGCTGTTCGCCGATTTCAGCTCCTCGATCGCCAGCGAGCCGCTGGATGTCAGCCGGTACGGCCTGATCTATGCCGGCGCGCAGAAGAACCTCGGCCCGGTCGGCGTGTCGGTGGTGATCGTGCGCCGCGACCTGCTTGAGCGCAGCGGCCAGCCGCGTGCGGACATCTTCGATTACCGCTCGCACGTTGCGCGCGATTCCATGCTCAACACCCCGCCCACCTGGAACTGGTACCTGGCCGGGCTGGTGTTCCAATGGATGCTGGCCGAAGGCGGCGTGGAAGCATTCGCCCGCCGCAACGCGGTCAAGTCGGGCCTGATCTATGAGGCGATCGACCAGTCCGGCGGCTTCTACCGCAATGAGGTCGTCGCGGCCGCACGCTCGCGCATGAACATCCCGTTCTTCCTGCCCGACGAGGCGCTCAACGCGCGTTTCGTCAGTGAATCCAAAGCCGCCGGCCTGCTGGCGCTGAAGGGCCACAAGGCGGTCGGCGGCATCCGCGCCTCGCTGTACAACGCCATGCCGGTGGAGGGCGCGCAGGCGCTGGCCGCCTTCATGCGCGATTTCCAGCAGCGCAACGGCTGACGCATTCGTTTTTCCCGGGGCGCCCGCCGCCCCACTGCAATTGGAACCCAGATGGCCACCAAACCCGCCAAGCCCAAGGCTGCCAAGCCAGCGCCGACCCCGCCCAAGGCGGCTGCTCCCGCGAAGAAGGCCAAGGCCGCCAAGCGCGACGCCGCGCTGGCCGTTGCCGCGCCCGTGCTGTCGGACGTGCGCGCCAAGATCGACCATATCGACCGCAGCATCCAGGCGCTCATCGCCGAGCGCGCCAACTTCGCCCACCAGGTCGGCAAGGCCAAGGGCAAGCTTGCTGCCGCGGTGGATTACTACCGCCCCGAGCGCGAAGCGCAGGTGCTGCGCATGGTGGTGGACCGCAACGAGGGCCCGCTCAGCGATGAAGTGCTGGTCCACGTCTACCGCGAAATCATGTCGGCCTGCCTGGCCCAGCAGGAGCCGCTGAAGATCGGCTACCTCGGCCCGGAAGGCACCTTCAGCCAGCAGGCCGTGCTCAAGCACTTCGGCCGCTCGGCGCTGGGCCTGCCACTGGCCAGCATCGAAGAAGTGTTCCAGGAAGTGGAAGCGGGCAACGCCGATTTCGGCGTGGTGCCGGTGGAGAACTCGGGGCAGGGCACCATCCAGATCACCCTGGACATGTTCCTGACCTCCAACCTGAAAATCTGCGGTGAAGTGGAACTGCGCGTGCAGCAGTACCTGATGTCGCGCAGTGGCCGGCTGGAGGATGTCGAGCGCGTCTACGGCCACCCGCAGTCGTTCATGCAGACCTCCTCGTGGCTGCGCGCCAACCTGCCCAAGGCCGAGAAGATTCCGGTCTCCAGCAATGCCGAAGGCGCGCGCCGCGCCCGCAATGCCGATGATGCCGCCGCGATTGGTGGCGAGAGCGCCGGGCATGTGTACGGCCTGAAGAAGGTGGTGACCAAGCCGATCCAGAACGACGCGGACAACACCACGCGCTTCCTGGTCATCGGCCGCAACATCTTCCCGACCTCCGGCCACGACCGCACCTCGGTGCTGGTGTTCATCCACGACAAGCCCGGTGCGCTGTTCGATGTGCTCAGCCCGTTCGCGCGGCATGGCATCAGCATGAACCGGATCGAGTCGCGCCCCTCGCACAACGCCAAGTGGGAGTACGGCTTCTTCATCGATCTGGCCGGCCATGTCGACGACGAGGCGATGCAGGCGGCCTTGGCCGAGCTCAAAGCCCACTCGGCGCAGATCAAGATCCTCGGCTCCTATCCGGTCGCCGTGCCCTGATCCGACCGGCGTAGCCGCCTCGCGCGCTGCGCCCGGCCCGGCGCCCGTAGGGGCGCTGCGGCCCCTCCCGCACACCGTTGCATCGCCGCCGCGGCGGCCCGCCCCCTAGGATTCCCGATGACCGCATCTCCGTACTGGATCGCCCACAAGGGCCAGCCCCTGCAGGGCAGCCTGACCATTCCCGGCGACAAGTCTGTCTCGCACCGCTCGGTGATGTTTGCCGCGCTGGCCGATGGCGTGTCGCGTATCGATGGCTTCCTGGAAGGCGAAGACACCCGCGCCACCGCGGCGATTTTTTCGCAGATGGGCGTGCGCATCGACACCCCGTCGCCCTCGCAGCGCATCGTGCACGGCGTCGGCGTGGATGGACTGAAGGCACCGAGCGCCCCGCTGGATTGCGGCAATGCCGGCACCGGCATGCGTCTGCTGGCCGGGCTGATGGCTGCACAGCCGTTTGACTCGGTGATGGTCGGGGATGAATCGCTGTCGCGCCGCCCGATGCGCCGCGTGACCGGTCCGCTGGCCGATATGGGCGCGAAGATCGATACCGAGGCCGATGGCACCCCGCCACTGCGTGTACACGGGGGGCAGGCGCTGCACGGCATCGCGTTCGCCTCGCCGGTCGCCAGCGCGCAGGTCAAATCCGCCGTGCTGCTGGCCGGCCTGTATGCCGAGGGCGAAACCTCGGTCACCGAGCCGCATCCGACCCGGGATTACAGCGAGCGCATGCTGCGCGCGTTCGGCGTGGATATCGCGTTCTCGCCCGGCCAGGCCCGCCTGCGTGGCGGCCAGCGGCTGCGCCCGACCGATATCGTGGTGCCGGCCGATTTCTCCTCGGCGGCGTTCTTCCTGGTGGCGGCCAGCGTCATCCCGGGTTCCGAACTGCGCCTGCGTGCGGTGGGCCTCAACCCGCGCCGTACCGGGCTGCTGGCGGCGCTGCGTCTGATGGGCGCGGACATCACCGAAGAAAACCATGCCGAGCAGGGTGGGGAAGCGGTGGCCGATCTGGTGGTGCGCTACGCACCGCTGCACGGTGCCGAGATTCCCGAAGCGCTGGTGCCGGACATGATCGATGAGTTCCCGGCGTTGTTCGTCGCGGCGGCAGCGGCGCAGGGCAACACGGTGGTGCGCGGCGCGGCCGAACTGCGGGTCAAGGAATCGGACCGTCTGGCTGCGATGGCAACCGGCCTGCGCACCCTGGGCGTGCAGGTCGATGAAACCGATGACGGCGCGACGATCCATGGCGGCGCCGTGCTTGGCAGCGGCACCATCGAGAGCCACGGCGATCACCGCATCGCGATGGCCTTCGCGATTGCCGGCCAGCTCAGCAGTGGCGAGGTGCGCGTCAATGACATCGCCAACGTGGCGACGTCCTTCCCGGACTTCGATGGCCTGGCGACGGGCGCCGGCTTCGGGCTTCGCGCCGCTTGAGGTAGCGCCCGGTTCTGTCCGGCGGCTGCGTCGAGACCTGGGTGGTTGCCGGGCAGCGCCTGGCACTACCTGTCGCCGTGGCGTCGATACGCGGGACGAAAAAAGGGAGGCCATTGGCCTCCCTTTTCGTTTCCGCCTCAGCGCCTCCGTTTAGCGCTCGGTGCGGAAATCCACCGGCACGCGCACCACGCTGGCCACGGCACGGCCGTTGTGCATCGCCGGCTCGAACTTCCAGTCGCGCACGGTGGTCAGTACCGCTCGATCCAGATCGCGATCACGCGTGCCACTACGCTGCACGATATTCGCCTCGGTCACCTGGCCGCGGGTATCCACGTTGAGGCTGGCCACCACGCTGCCCTGCACGCCGCTGCGCAGGGCAGTGCGCGGGTAAGCCGGCTTGGCGTTGCTCGCCAGCGGACGGGCCTCGCGGTTTCGCACGGCCGGCGTCGCCTTGCGCTGCTCGGCCGCCGGTGCGGCCTGGCGCGCAGCAGGTACCGGCGTAGTGGCCACCGGTGCAGTTTCGGTGGCGGGCAACATGCGCTGGCCCACCGGCGCGTCGTTCGTATCCCCCGGGGTGGCATACCGCAGCCACACCAGCGCAGCGGCGAACATCGCCACGATCAACGCCACCCACAACCAGGGGGAGGTGCGGCGATGGTGGGGCTCATCGATCACGTCGCGCTGATGCTGCGGCGAATGGGGCATGTCCGGGGCATGGGTAACACTCATGGCTGACTCCTGGTGTCGATGTGACACCCGCAGTCTTGCCCGGACACGGTTGTGGATGTGTCAGCGCAACGTCAACGCGACGACTGCATTCCCATCGAGGTTCAGTTTGCTGAGCCGTTGCACAATCGCCGCACGTGGCGGCGATGATTCACTGCGGCGTGAAGTCGAACGGCACTTCCAGGCTGCCAGGCACGGGCACACCGTTGTTCTGCGCCGGCTGGAAACGCCAGCGACGCACCGCATCGGACGCCGCGCGGTCAAGGTCGCGTGAACCGCTGCGCTGGATCAACGTCACGGCCGAGGGATAGCCGGTGGCATCCACATCCACGCGGACCACCACCGTGCCGCGGTCACCGCGGCGCAATGCGGCGGGCGGGTAACTCGGCGGCGGCGACTGGTCGGCGATCGGCTGCGGGCGGTCGCTCGGCGCCATGGCCGTGGGCGCGGTGGGTGCGGCGGCCGCAGCCGGGGCGGACGGCGGTGGCGGCGGGGCCGTTTCCACCAGCTGCGGCTTTTCCTCGTTGACCGGCGGGGCCTTGGCGTCGGGCATGTCGCTGGAGCCGGCGGCAGCGGCCAGCGGCTCGGGCAGCGGCACCACGTCGGCCACCTGGGCGGGGGTCTGCGCGGCCGGGTCGGCCTTGTAGAAGTCGGTGTTGCGGCTGCTCAGCCATACCACCAGGAACAGCAGCAGGCCCACGCCGAAGGCGATCGCGGCGATCACGAGGCTGCGGCGGGGCAGATGGAAGGTGATGTTCTTGCCAGAAGTCGAGCGGGAAGCAGACATGGGGCATACCGTATGGATCACCGCGATTCTGCCACGCCCGGGATGAACCGGCGGCAGAAAAACGCATAACAGGCGATAATCCCCCTCCGAATCCGTAGACCCCTCTGCCGCCATGCTCGATCCAGCCCTGCTCCGCCAACAGCCCGCCGACCTTGCCGAACGCCTGCGCTCCTCGCGCGGTTTCGAGCTGGATGTCTCCGGGCTGGAGTCGCTGGAAGCCGATCGCAAGCGCATCCAGGTGCGCACGCAGGAGCTGCAGAGCCTGCGCAACAGCCGTTCCAAGGCGATCGGCCAGGCCAAGGCCAAGGGCGAAGACGTCTCGGCGATCATGGCCGAGGTGGCCGCGTTCGCCGATGAGCTGAAGGCCTCGGAAGTGGCCCTGGATGAGTTGCGCGAGAAGATTGAAGCGATCGCGCTGGGCATTCCGAACCTGCCCGCCGAGGATGTGCCGGCCGGCAAGGATGAGTCGGAGAATGTCGAACAGAAGCGCTGGGGCACCCCGCGCGCGTTCGATTTCCCGGTGCTTGATCATGTCGAGCTGGGCGCCCGCAACCGCTGGCTGGATGGCGAGACCGCGGCCAAGCTGTCCGGCTCGCGTTTCACCGTGCTGCGTGGCCCGATCGCGCGGCTGCACCGTGCGCTGGCGCAGTTCATGCTCGACCTGCACACCGGCGAGCATGGCTACGAAGAGACCAATGTGCCGGCGCTGGTCAATGCCGAGTCGCTGCGCGGTACCAGCCAGCTGCCGAAGTTCGAGGACGATCTGTTCAAGACGGCCGTGGGCGATTCCACGCGCTACCTGATTCCGACCTCGGAAGTGCCGCTGACCAACATCGTGCGCGATGACATCATCGATGCCGACCAGCTGCCGCTGCGCATGACCGCCCATTCGCTGTGCTTCCGTGCCGAAGCCGGCAGTGGCGGCCGCGACGTGCGCGGCATGATCCGCCAGCATCAGTTCGAGAAGGTGGAGCTGGTCGCCGCGTGCACCCCGGCGCAGAGCGATGAAGAGCACCAGCGCATGACCCGCTGTGCGGAAGTCGTGCTGGAAAAGCTCGGCCTGCCGTACCGCAAGGTGCTGCTGTGCACCGGCGACATGGGCTTTTCGGCCATCAAGACCTATGACCTGGAAGTGTGGCTGCCCTCGCAGGACACCTACCGTGAGATCTCCTCGTGCTCCAACTGCGGTGATTTCCAGGCGCGCCGCATGCAGGCCCGCTGGCGCAACCCGGAAACCACCAAGCCCGAGCTGCTGCACACGCTCAATGGCTCCGGCGTGGCGGTCGGCCGCGCGATGATCGCGGTGATGGAGAACTACCAGAACGCCGACGGCAGCATCACCGTGCCGGACGCGCTGAAGCCCTACATGGGCGGTGTCGAGATCATCGGTTGATCCAACGCCGTGACGCATGAAAAAAACCCGCCGGAAGGCGGGTTTTTTGTGGGTGGCTACCGGGGCGTCATCGGCGTCAACACGCCCATCGGCACCCAGCCAGAGGACGTGCCGCCGACCACCTCGCACCACACCCAGCTGTTGAGCTCGCGCTCACCGCGCACCTGCTGGCCCACGTCGACATCCAGTTCGCGCGCACAGTAAGCCTCGGCCGCTACCGCATCGCCCTGTGCGTTGCGGCAGATGACCTGCGCCGGCACCCACCCAGCGGCCTGGCCCGGCGTCTGGCACAGATACCAGTTGTCCCAGCCTTCGGGCCCCTGATAGCGCTCGCCGACCTGCAGTGCGTCGCCGGGTTGCAGGGTGATCGGATGTGGGAATTCGCTGCGGTGGGCGGCGGTGACGCGGTAGTCCATGCGGGCTGATCCAGAGAAGGACGGATCAGCATAGCGATCTGCGCGACCGCCTTGGGTCGAATGCGGCACGTCGGGTGCTTCCGGTCCAGAGCCTGATCGAGTAAGGCGGAACTCCGTTGTGCTGTCGGTGCAGAGCTCCATCGATCACCAGATGAATTCCCGGCCAGCGCGGAACCCTCTGCCCACAAGGCGCGCAGGGCAAAGGGGGCGGTTCTGGAGTTTCCGGCGGAGTCCGTGGGATGTGACCTGCGTCCACTCGCGCAGCCGGGCGGCAACGACGATGGATAACGTCATTCACCTCCCGCAGGACCATCCCCGTGAACGCAGTGGGCACAACAACGCCGCCTTTCCACCCGGCAGGGGCTGCTGCGTGGATGCTTCTGGTGATCGCCTGGCTGTGCTTCCTGATTCCCTTTCCGGGGCTGGGGCTCTTCATCGGCTGGCCACTGAATCTGGTGGCCTTCATCCTGGCCATCGTGGCGATGTCCAGCGGTGGGGTGACCAGGGGTCTCGCACCGTTGCTGCTCTCGCTGATGGTCTCGCCGATGGTGTACTTCGTTGGCATCGCCATCTTTGCCGGAACGCTGAGCGCAGTCAGCGCCCCGCGGGAAGATGCGCACGCCGCCGAGACCGAGAGCGAGGCGATCAGCGTGCTGGCCGACACCATCGAGCTGGCCGCGCAGCAGCTGTATCTGGACTACCAGGCCAATGAGATCGCCGCCGACGTGCTCTACAAGGGCAAGCCCCTGGTGATCTCCGGCGATGTGGAGGCCATCCAGGGCGATTCTCTGGATCAGCCCGTCGTCCACTTGTCCGCCGGCCCTGACGCGCGGGTGCTGCTGATGGGGCTGACAACGACGGATGCCGCCGGCCTGCGTAAAGGCGAGGCCATCACCGCGGCCTGCACCGGCGATGGCATGGCACGGGAGACCCCGGCAATGCGCCATTGTGACCTGAGGTAGGTTACAGGGGGCCAGGCGCGCCGCGGCGGCAGGACGCCGGCAGCCGGCAGCCAGGCAAAAAGATGGCCCCGAAAGGGGCCATCAGGGGGAGCGCCGGCAGGGGAGAGAGAACCGGCGTCCCACCACCACACCGTCACGACGAGGGGGAGGGAACGGTGTGGGTCGCCTGACTCACGCCGCGGCGAGTGCTTCCGGCTGCGGCAGCGCGGCCAGCGCCTGCGCAATCGCATCGGTGCGGTGCTGCGGCGAATAGGCAATGCCCTCGGCACGCACGAACTCGACGTTGTCGATGCCGAAGAAGGCGAACACTTGGCGCAGGTACGGATCCTGGAAGTCGGTCGGGGCGCCGGTATGCAGGCCACCGCGGCTGCTGGCCACGATCACGCGCTTGCCGCCGGCCAGGCCCACCGGGCCGTTTTCGGTGTACTTGAAGGTGCGCCCGGCCACGGCCAGGCGGTCAATCCACGCCTTGAGGGTGGAGGCGACGCTGAAGTTGTACATTGGGGAGCCAATGACCACCACGTCGGCGGCGAGGAACTGTTCCAGGACCTGCTCGGCATCGGCCACTTCGGCCGGGTCGGACTGGGCCAGCGACGAGCTGCGCAGGTGCGGGACCGGCTGGGCGTCGAGGTCGCGATAGCTCACCTCCAGGCCCGGCACCTGGTCGCGCCACTGCTGGACCACGGCGGCGGAGAGCTGGCGGGAGACCGAGTTGTCGCCAAGCACGCTGGCATCGATGTGAAGAAGCTTCATGGCAATCACCTGTTATCTGGGTAGGGGCGGGGGCAAGGCGCCGCCGACGAAGATCAGGTTAGGTTGTTGCCTGTTTGGAATAAAGGTGGTTGAATACCACGTATTGTTCTATATCTGGAACTTCGGTATGCAAGACCTCAACGACCTCTACTACTTCGCCATGGTGGTGGATCATGGTGGCTTCGCCGCAGCAGAACGCGCGCTCGGCATCCCCAAATCCCGCCTGAGCCGCCGTATCAGCCAGCTGGAAACCGACCTGGGCGTGCGCCTGCTGCAGCGCTCCACGCGCCGCTTCGCGGTGACCGACGTCGGCACCAGCGTGCATCGCCACGCGCAGACCATGCTTGCCGAGGCCCAGGCCGCACGCGAGGTGGTGGATCGCCTCAGCGCCGAGCCGCGCGGCCTGGTGCGCGCCAGCGTGCCGGTCTCACTCGCGCAGATGCAGCTGCCCTAGCTGCTGCCGATCTTCCTGGCGCAGTACCCCAAGGTGCGGCTGCAGCTGAACATCAGCAACCGCCGCGTGGACATCATCAACGAAGGCTACGACGTCGCCCTGCGCGTGCGTTCGCGCCTGGATGACGATGGCAGCCTGGTGATGCGCAGCTTCGGCCAGGTGCAGGAATTGCTGGTGGCCAGCCCCAAGTACCTCGACCGCGCCGGCCGCCCGAAAGACCCGGACGAGCTGACCAATCACGTCACCCTGAGCATCAGCGAAGACGAAGCCCGTCAGCGCTGGGAACTGCACGGCCCCGAAGGCGCGGTCCGCCGCGTGGACCTGCAGCCGCGCGTGGCCGGCTTCGACTTCCCGCTGCTGCAGAGCATGGTCAAGGACGGCTTCGGCATCACCATGCTGCCGGAAACCGTCTGCGCCGACGCCGTGCGCAACGGCGAACTGGAAGTGGTGCTGCCGGACTGGTCGCTGCCGCAGGGCATCTGCCACGCCGTGTTCGCCTCCCGCCGCGGCCTCCTTCCGGCGGTGCGCGTGTTCATCGACTTCCTGGCCGAACACCTGCCGCCGCAGCTGGAGGCTTCGCGCCTGGACTGCGGTGGCGCGTGCGAGCGGGCCAAGGAAAAGATCAAGGCCAGTGCCTTGGGCGCGTTGGCGGTGGATGCGGGGTGAGCCGCGCGGGTCTTGGGTAAACCGGGCCTGTCATGCGAGAATGCGGCCCCGGCCAAGCGCCGGACCGCACACCGGAGAGATGGCCGAGCGGTTTAAGGCACCGGTCTTGAAAACCGGCGAAGGGTCATTCCTTCCGTGGGTTCGAATCCCACTCTCTCCGCCACTGAATTAACTCAAGTAATTGATTTAAAAGGTGAAGTTATATCCGTAAATCTTGTGGTATGCCATCGGGTATGCCACGGCGGGTTGGCTGTATGTGGAGAGCCCCAAACGTCCTTGGACGTCGCCCATCAGTGCGGAAGCCTGGCGTTGCTAGTGCTGCCAGCCAAGGACTTAGCTAGGAAGGCCGAAGCATGAGTCATTAGGGATTCGGCGGTCTGAATCCGTCCTGGTCGAAAAGGGTCAGCAACGTGTGTGCCGCGTCCAGCGCGGCTCGTGCCCACTCGTCGTCCTCTCCGTCGAATGGCTTTTTATCGGCTTCTTCTTTGCCGCTGTCTAAGAGGTCGTTGCGCACCCGCCGGGCAGCCTCAACCAAAGCGATCGCATCGGACGGCGGCCGTTCCGGTATGTCTAAAGATTGACCTCGTAACTCTGCCTTCGGTAAGCCATTAGGCACGACAAGCTCTTGGACCTTGGGCCGATTTCGTGTGCCGCTCATGATCTTGCGGCGAGTGTCATCCGATACTGGCTCGACGATGTGCGCTGTGAATGGCGCGAAGGTGTTCGTTGCCTGGAGCAAGTCCGCTGAAGGCAAGGCCTGGGAAGCTGCGAACTCGGGTGAGAAGTATCCGCCTGCGAGTTCGGCCAAGTCGCCCGTCAATGTAGGGAGGGCTGTGCTCAAGAAGGCGCGCAAGGTCGGGGCCAAGTCAGTCAACGCTCCTGCCAAGAAAGTTGCCAAGAAGATCGCTCGGAAACCTGATCGTAAAGCGAAGAACGGCTGAGGGGAAAGCCGCGGACATGAGTGTTCGGGGCGCGGCTACGATTGCAGCGAAACACTGGCCGTGAGTGTGAGATTTCAGTTGAATTGGCTCATCCAGGAGAGAATGGCATGTCTGTGTGGACTGCTCTGTCAAAGTGAGGCTCCCTGGAGACCGACTTGACCTCCTGTGTGCAAATGAACTCGATTCAAAGAAATCTCAAACCTGTACTACCACAGTGAGGTCGCAATGGAGCGTCCTCGCGGATTGGGCTCCGCCATCAGTCCTAGAACAGGCATAAGCGATGACGGACAGCAAGATCGAGTTGATCTACTGCGTAATGGTGGTGGCTACAGCGGTACTGGCAGGGGTGGTGAAATGTACCTCCCCAGGCAATCGCATCAACTGCAACTTCATGGATCCCTGATCCCGAGCAACAGCATGCAGAACGCACAAGGCCCGGCTAGTCCGGGCTTTGTGCGTTTCTGCTATCCAATTACAAGGGAAATCACGATGGCGAAAGCATTTGAGTGCTTATTGCGACGCGCGACAGACATGTGGATGGCGGCGCTCGGCCATAGGCTTTTTCGCTGCACTACGCACAGCATCGCCGACCTGGAAGATGTACCAGAAGAGATGAAGGTGGGGCGGTCGCGAGTAACCACTAGAGAAGCTCGTACGGAGAGTGCAAGTAGGCGCACGGATGGAGATGAAGTGTGAGTAGTTTTCATGCTCGAGTAGATCCTCTGGATCATGCCCAATGCGCGGCAGTGGAAGCGGCTGCGCGGTTGCGAGATGACCGTGCAATCGCTCGAGCGCTTCGCATACTGCAACGCAGAGCCTGCAAACCAGGGCAAGCTATGGGGGATGTCGCCACCTGCGGCGCCTTTTTTCGGCTGCGACTTGCTCATGAGAAGCGCGAGCACTTTGAAGTGGCATTTCTCGACGCTCAACACCGCCTACTCGCGGTAGAGCGGCTCTTTTCCGGAACGATAGACGGCGCCAATGTCCATCCCCGGATCGTGCTTCAACGAGCCCTGGCGCTTAATGCGGGCGCTGTGATCCTGGCTCACAACCACCCCAGCGGGAAGGCTGATCCCTCAACTGCCGATAGGGCGATTACGACACGCCTTCAAGAAGCTCTTGGGCTGGTGGACATAAGACTTCTAGATCACTTCATTGTGACGGCAGATCGGGCTCTGTCGATGGCTGCACTAGGCATCCTTTAGACGAGGGGGCGCCAACTGCTTCGCACATCCCAGGCTGCCAGATTAGTACCGCATGGGTTGAGCCTCAGTACCGGCGCTCGCAATCTTGGCGATGAAGGCTTGGCGCTGGTCGGGCGATAGCTCTGTTAACGAGGCAAGGGCCGTAGCCAGATCGCGCTGCTGCTTCTCGCTCAGTGCCTCCATAAACAGTATCGCATCGGCCATCGCTGAGGTTCCTGCTACTAGATAAGCAGGTGGGACGTCAAGAGCGCTAGCCAGCGCAAAAAGCGACTCAAGGCTAACGGTCATCGACTCACTTTCATAACGGCTGATCCGAGCCGAAGCCGTGTCTTTATCCAGCCCCATACGAACTCCCACTTCGCGTTGACTAAGCCCTCGTAAATGGCGGGCTTGACGCAGGCGTGCTGCAACCACGCCGCGAGGAACGCGTGTTGAGCTGCTCATCAACGGTTGGCGGGCTGGGGCCACATACCAACAGGATGACGCCTCTTCTACGTACGGGGTAGACTCTACGTGTTACGTAAGTTTGACGCAACTTCAAAGCCGATCGCACGACCGCTTGCAGCTCGCCCCATGAGGCCGCCAGCAGATTTCACTCAATCAGATAGTTCAACCAACAAGGAGCAACACGCTATGGGAGTCATCCTCTACAACCTGCTGATGACCTTTTTCCTGATCCCTCTGACGATCAGGGCGTACCTGAGTCTGAGGAGCAATCGGCTCCCGCTGCCGCATTTCCAGAACAACGTGGTGGTCAACCGGGTCAAGCTGCAGAAGGCAATCGGAATCTGGTCACCGATCCTGTTCTGGGCCTTCCACGTTGGCTGGCTGATGTTCAACTGGTCCATCGATGCATGGATCGGCGTACTGGCGACGAGCGCCTACATGGTCTCCAGTGCCATGCTCTCCAGTCAGATCAAGGCCAAGCAGATTGGGGTCATCCCAGAGCAAGCCGCTAGTGGCAACGACCCAGCCTGATTGGCTTTGAGCGGCCAGCTATCGGCTGGCCGCTTCGTATGTCTGGAATAGAAATGAAAAAATACGATCGATGAGCGGCGAGCGGCCTGGGCGAGAGGTCGAGCTTCGGAGTTGTGGGCTCGGGCCAATGCGCTGGATGCAAAATCAAGCGGCAGTTGGCGGGATCGTGCCCGTCGGCGGTGGGCTGCCGATAGGCTGATCAGAGAGGCAGTGTCCTATGAGCGGCTGGCGTCTCGGCTTGATGGGCTGATGATTAGTGACGATTGGCTGCCGTTCTAGGTCATGCGCTGGCGCGAGCGAGAGGTTGGCAGGGGGCGTTGCGCCCCCTGCCAGAACTCGGACCCCGTTTTTTCTTTGTGCACCGTACCGAGCTGCTATCGGTTGCACGCGTCAAGCGTTCTGCGGCTCAAAGCTGGCAAGATTGGTGACGGTGTCTCGTCGTGGTGGGGTGGTTGCAAGGCTGCGCTGCCAAGTCCGGCGCTAGCAAGGGAGGGCTGGGATCGTGAACAGCCTCGCTGGCACACTCGCCGGCCTCCACAGCCCTCGACCGGCCGTAGCATGCCCCGGCTCAGGACCTGAACCTGGGCAAGAGCAAGCTGGAGATGGACTTCCGCGAAGCCTACCCGAGCGTCGGCGGATGATGCAGGCGTGGATGGACTAGCTGGACCAGCTGAAGGCCGGGAGGCGAAGACTGCAATCTGTCGCGTGGCCGGATTGCGGCGTCTGGATGGACGAGCAATGGAAGGCAAAGGCCCGCCCGCTGTGGATAAGTCCAGCGAACGGCAGGGAGTCAGAAGGCCTGGATTGGTAGAGTTCGGGTTTCGTCCCAGCATGGCGACCAAGCGCTTCTCTAGCGCTAGGACTTAGTTGGTCTCTAGCTCCCGGCGAAATGCAGCGCCCGTGCGGGGCTTTCTCCCCACCGAACTCAGTTGGACACGTAGCCAGCCGCTGCCTGGGACAATGAAATAGGGCGAGCTGACAACACAGAATTACAGTCGCAGCCAGGGTGATTTTGGGCTTGCCTTCGATGGGCAGTGACGCGACGATGAGCGTCATGAAAGGGTGGACAGATACATCACTTGCCATTGCCAACATGACCGATGAGGGACTTTTCGAGTCGCTCGCTACGGACGTGCTGCGCCAGGCCGTGCCCGCATACGCTCGCCTTACCCACGTTGGTATCAACGCGGCGGGCAAGACTCGCAAGGCGCCGGTAGATGCTCTTGGCTTCGAGCCTGGTGCAGCGTCGCCGCACCTTGTTGTAGTTCATCACACGATTTCCGCTGCTGCAGGCCTCGGGCAGAAATGGCTTCGAGACCCGGCCAAAGTGAAGAAGCGCAAGGCGAATAGCCCCGATGCTCCAGCTGGGGACGTAGTCAAGTCGATCCAAGTCATCGCCACTGAGCGACTTCGGCGGCCAGGGCTTCGCGCCACCTTGGTTTTGACCACGAACAATGAGCCCGATGATGCTGTCGTACTTGAGGTCGAGGCACTATGTGCAGCACATCAAATCCACGTTGACATCTGGGCGAGGACGCGCATCACAAGCGTGTTGGATAACACCGGGCCGGGTCAGTGGATCAGAAAGAAGTATCTCGGAACTCCGCAAAGACATCTATCTGAGGAGCGCCTCCGAGAACTATCCCTAGCAAGCCTTGAAGCACTGCGACCGGTTGACACGGCGGACGCCTGGATCAGTCGAGAGCTGGATGGCGAGCTTGCCGGTATCAGGCGTCCGGTAACATTCCTCACCAGTCGTTCCGGTGACGGTAAAACGGTCGCCTGCTATCGTCTTGCCTGCAACCACATCACTGCGGGAGGCCTTGCTTTTGTTATTTCAGCTGAGACGGTGAACGATGCTCCTACTCTTGAGCATGCCCTCGAAGTCGAAATACATCGTCTTGATCCGGTCTTGGAGCTAAGTGAGAGTGCTACCCAGTGGTCACAGCCGGGTCAGCCGCTTCTTCTGATAGTTGAAGATATCAACCGCTCAGGCCAGCCGGTGCGCTTGATGGAAAAGATCACGCGTTGGGGTTTGAAGGCTGAAGAGGCCAAGACTCCATCTAACTGGCGCCTGATTTGCCCGACATGGCCGCAAGTGGTCGATGCTGCGGATCATTCGCTAACAAAGGCAGTGGAGAGAATGGTCCATATTGCCGGCGCCCTGACCCCACCAGAGGGCCAGGCCGCTGTCATGTTGCGCGCGGAAGCTCAGGGAGAGGAGCTGAGCCTGATGCAGGCATCCGGGATCTCGGAAGAGCTCGGACACGATCCGTTGCTAATCGCTCTTTACGACTTTAAGGAGAAGCCGACGCCGAGAGCTGTGATTGGTCGTTATGTGCACCGAGAACTGCGCATGCTTGCGCATTCTTTCAACGAAATTCCTGCTGAGTACCTGACAGCGCTGCGTGCTATGTCTTTGCGACTGTTGGAACACTTGCAGTTTGAACCGGCTGCATCGCAAGTACTTAATAATTGCAAAGATACGCACCAGGCGAGCCTGATACGAGCCATGATCGCAAAGGGTACCGTGATCTATCGACAGGCCGGACCGGAGCTCGATCCCGTGCTTCGCTTCAGACACGACCGAGTGCGAGACTGGCTGTTTGTCGATGCCCTGGCTGATGCTGATGCATATGAGCCTTTGCAGGCTAGCGCCATCGAGGATCCATTCTTAGCGGAAGTTGTTGGTGATGTGATCGCAGAGCGCGACTTTCCTGATCACCTCCTGTCAGCCGCCTCGTCAGTAACACCGCTGGCCCTTTTCCATGCTATGCGGTCAGTTCCACGAGGCAAAGCCGGAGCTGGAAGGACGCGCTTGCTAGCGACAATCGATGCTTGGCTAAGTCAGTTGCCCGATCATGACGGAAGAAGCAACAGTCTGCTGTGGGAGTGTATGTCTGCCCTAGCAAGAACAGACGATCCTCTCGTCCCGTCACTCATTGAGAAGATCCCATACGACCATCCGACCGGCTTGTCTGCCGCACTGCGCAACGGCGATGTGAGGGCAGGTGCCATGCTCTGCGCGATGTTTGAGCCCGGTATGAACATGAGCGTTCGCGATACACAGATATTGCATGCCCAGCATGTTATAGGCACTGCGCTCTTGGACTCCGTCAGGGCCGTACTGATCGAAGCCAGGGGTCAGAATCGCCTGATTTCAGGGCTGCTTCGCTTGGCTGGTCACATAGGACATCCATCATTGGGGGGCGCGCTCCTTGCAACATGGGAAAGTGACCCTCAACGCGCAGAACATCTTGCGGACTACCTTTGGGCATTCGCGCGTTGCTGCGACGCAAGCAACGCGAGCTCGTATTTACAGCCCGTTCTGGACATATGGGCGAGCTTGCCGAACGAGCCAGACGATCATGGCAGTTCTGAGAGAAGTCGCCTAGCGGCCCACAACGTTGACTGGGCATTCGCGCGTACACCTCCTGTCAACGCCATTCCCTACTTCATCGAGCGAGCGGAATCGTCAGATCTGCGCTGGCCGCTACTCTTCATGCTGCGAGATGTATCCGACGAGCAAGTTCTTGATGTACTTCGTGACGAGCTTGCTGCTCGACATCGGGTAGGCGCGGACAGAGCATTCTGGTTTCGGAACTCCATCTTCGGCGTTGGTTATCGTGACAAGACTCTACCTGAGCCCTACCGAACGAAGCTGGCTGCAATTTGGGGCGCTGATGCCGGGGATCATGCTTCTAGATTGGCGGCATTCGAACTTTGGTCTATCGGCCTGAGTTCCAAAGACTTGAGGATTCTTGTTGATGCAAAGGTAGAGCCGGAATGGGAAGAGCGAGTCCTTCAGAAGCGCCTTCTCTGTGGCGATCGTAGCGCTACAGATGCGCTAATTACTCGCCTAGATCCTCCATGCGAAAGCAACGGATGGTGGTGGCATTACGCTTTCTTCGTTCCCTGCGAACAAATACTTGATTGCATTGATCGGGCACTTGCCTGGCGTCGTGAAAACGGCAAGGCCGCAGCTGATGGAGAGCTTGATTGGCACATTGCGCCTGTACTGATGAGGTATCCGCCAGAGCGCATCGAACGCATTCTTGTTGACCACTGGGATCACCTCGCGTTCTCTCAAAACTTCATTCAGGCCGCGCTGTTCGCGGCGACTGATGGAACGATTCAGCTGGCTGCAAGCGCGGTTCGAGCTCTGCCCGACCCCGGTGAGGCGTTCAAGCTGATTTCGATGGGCTTCGGAATCTGGCAAGAGGATGGAGTATCCGTGTCACGTCGCGCGCAGATCGAGTCTCTAGCGCCATACGTAGATTTGATCCCTGAGCACGACCTTCTGTCTTTGGCTGACCATTGCGGTAGCCTAGGCTGGTCGGATACGCGAGATCTTGTCTTCGGTGATGCGCTGAAGGCCATGCCGTCACGGTGGAGCCGTGAGCGCTCAGCCCAGATACTCGACGGTATGGCAACCCAGAAGCACTGGTCGGTTCGCAGAGAAGTCGATCAGATCCTAAAGACAGGTGTGATCTGGCCTGACCTTCTGTCAGATCTGAAGAGATGGCTGGAAACACGTCAGACGATCGGCGCGCTTTCGTTTGTGTCAGAAGCCATCGAATACAAGGGGACTCGAGCTGACCTTGCAGTTCTAGACGTCTTCACGGATGTGAGCAACGAAGAAGCGCGCAGAATAGTATCTGAAGCCAGCTTCTCAGTCCGACGCCGTGTTGCTTGAAGCAGACCGGGGCTCCAGCCACTGGCGCATCCACGGTGACGCGTTGGCTGGTTGCAGTTGCGCGATGCTGTCTAGCGCACGCTGCAGCGCCGGACGATCAGCCCACAGGCCGTTCGGGCAGGTCCAGCAGCGCCTGCAGGCGCGACTTCACATGGGTGCGCGCCTGTGCAAATGCCGACGCCTTATCCGCATCGCTGCCTTCCACCGCAGCCGGGTCTGGCAGCCCCAATGACTGCGGATGAAATCCCCCAAGCACCACAGGGCAGGATTCGGCGGCGGCTGAATCGCACACGGTGATCACCAGATCCATCAGTGCGCCATCGGCGAACTCATCCCACGATTTGCTGCGTAGCCCGTCGATGGGCATGCCTTCGGCCTTCAATTGCGCGAGCGCGAATAGATCGATCTGACCGGTGGGCTGGCTGCCAGCGCTGAATGCACTGAAGCGGCTGAGCAACCGCGTCGTGTTCCTCAACTCGGTCGGCGAAAGATCGACTGACCATGATCTGCTGGCGATCCGGCTCCACTTCCTCCAGCTCCATGCACGGGTGCCACTGTAGCTCGCGCTGGGTGCGCGCTAGCGTCACCCCGAAAGCGGCCGGGATGTCGTCTGCCGGCGCGTGCCGCAGCGCAGCGGTGGTGCTGATGCCATGGCTTCCAACCGCGGCGCCAGTCTGCGGCCAACACCCCAAAGATCCCCGACAGGAAAGCTCCCTAGCACTGAGTCACGGCAGGCCGCGTCCCCCAGGTCGATCACGCCGTCGGCGCTCTTGGCCACCTTGTTGGCCAGCTTGGCCAGCGTCTTCGTGGGGCCGATACCAATGCAGTTTGGAATGCTGGTCCATCGGTGCACACGCTGCCGCAGATCCCAGGCGAACTGCTCGCGGTCCCGCAGGCCTTCCAGATCGATGAAGCTCTCATCGATGCTGTAGACCTCCACCCGGGGTGCAGACTCCCGCGGGACCGACACAACGCGAGCGCTCATGTCGCCGTACAGGGCGAAGTTGACCGAGCGCATCTGCAGCCCGTGCCGGCGCACCAGATGCATGAGCTCGTGGGCTGGCTGGCCCATCTTGATGCCTAGCGCCTTGGCTTCGGCCGAGCGAGCGATTGCACAACCGCCTACCTGCAACATCGTTGTTCCTCAGCACCACCAGGGGCACGCGGCGCAGGGCCGGCTGAAACACGCGCTCGCAGCTGGTGTAGAAATTGTTGCCGTCAACGAGCCCGAACATGGGGGCCTCGGCGTTTCACCTGGCGAACCACGCCAACCACGGCGAACACCTCCACCTCGGTGGGCTGCTCAAGCACGATGGGTGGAAAATCCGGATTGGCCGAATGCAGCTCCAAGTGCCGCTCAAACAGCTGCAGCACTTTGCAGGTAGGCTGATTTCCGTCCCACACGGCAATGACCAGGTCGCCCCCCTGGGGCGCAACCGACCGGTCAACCACCAAGATGTCTCCATCGCTGACGCCTGCGCCACTCATCGACCAGCCATCGGCCCTGCACAGGAAGGTGGCCGCGGGATTGCGCACCAGCAGTCGATGCAGGTCGATCGCATCGTCCATGAAGTCATCGGCAGGCGGCGGGAAGCCGAGCCTGGCACGTGCCGAAGCCAGAGGCACGAACTGAGCGGGGCTGTCGATCACGGCGGGCCCAATGGGCGTGGCCAGCGTGTGTGGAGAGGGGAGGGACTGCATGGGCGTACTCTGGGGGGCGGCGTGTCCAACGGGTCTAGACGAGACGAATTGTAGTAAAATTACTAACGGCTTGCCTCGAGTTACCTCTAAAGTTCCTGAACGCGTTTCGGTTGTAGCGCCAGCCCTGTTCGCCCCGGCGCAGGGTTGGCGCATGCAGGCATGGCGATCTTGCAAAAGAAGCAGGCCTCACTGCCGGCCAGGCCGCAGTAGGCATCGGATCTTCGACGAAACACCTCAGGTAGCTGGCGTCGCAGCGCTTGGCGCCGCGTAGAGCGCTCCTGCGCCAGACCGCATCGGTCATGAGCACCGCCGCGGTGGGGCAGAGCGCGCAGCGAACTGCTCCACGGTCAGGCCCTTGCGCGATAGCACCCTCCGGCTGCAGCCCTTTCCGGAGCAGACGACCTCCCCGACGAATCGATATCGCCTGGGTGAGGGCGAGACTGAAAGCCTACCGCTCCGGTTTCACGATTAGAACGTTTCGGAGACTGTGAGGTGACGATCCAATAGTGGTCGGGGACGCTAGCCGCTCGTGCCGGAATGGGTCCGGAACCGAAACCTTGAATTTTTGAACATTCCGTCCTGGACCGCCAAGGGATCAAATGCATCCCGACGGGCACACGGCCTGTCGGGAATCCGGCCGGACTCCTTCTCATCTACATACGAAGGTTTCCAAAATGAACACGATCCAGACGCGTTCGGCGCCGATGCCGAATTGTGGCGCCGCTTTGCATGCTGATGCAGTCTTGGCCTGCATGCCCGAAAGCCTGCGGGACCGCCCTGCCTTGAGCTTCAAGGAACTGCTCCGGGTGATCCCGGTCGGCCGTAGCAAAGCCTACGTGTTGATGAAGGAGGATCCGTCCTTCCCCAAAGGCGTCCCCCTTTACGACGGAGAGAACTCGCCCAAGTTCTACTGGACCCACGAAGCCATCGCCTGGTTGCAGGGTCGTGCTGCCAAGTCCGGCACTAGCAAGGGAGGGCTGTGAGCATGAACACTCTCACTGACACCTTCGCCGGCGTTCATAGCCCCCTCGACCGCCTGACGCGTGCATTGGCTCAGGACCTCAACCTGGGCAAAAGCAAGCTGGAGACGGACTTCCGTGAAGCCTACCCGGTGCTGGAGCAGCACCTGATTCAGCGGATGCGCAAGCGGGCGGCAATGGAGCGCTTCAATGCTGCTTACAGCCATAAACTGAATCAGGCCCAGTTCCGCAAGCTGTTGAGCGCGGAGCGGGAGCGTCGAAAGGAGACTGGCGATGTCGTTATCTGCACTGGCTGCGGGCGGCCCCTCGATGACCGGGACCCGACCGAGCAGGGAGAGACCGAATGACCACTTCCTTCGCCCGCGTCGCTGCCCGCTACCCGCTGAACGCCTTCCTGGTTGTGGCGCGAGAAGCGGGTTACGAGATCTCCCGCAACGTTCAGGCACCGGAAGCGCTGATCGGGATGAGCCTGATCAATGCCATCTCCATGGCCTGTCAGGGACTGATCGACGTCAAGCTACCCACAGGTCTGGTCAGGCCGGTATCGCAAAATCTGCTGATCATCGCCGAATCGGGCGAGCGCAAGTCGACCGTGTCCTCGCTGCTGTTTGCGCCGTTCCGCGATGCCGACACGGAGGCAATGGCAACTCACAAGGACAAGAAGGAAACGTATCAGGCCGAGCTGGGCGCGTGGGAGGCCAAGAATAAAGGCCTGCGCAGCGCCATCGTGCGAGCGGTCAGCCGTGGTCACGACAGTGACGAGCTGGAGGCTCGCTTGTTGGAACACGGTCGCTGCAAGCCGGTCGAACCCCGCCTGCGCTACTTCATGCGGCAGGAGATCACCGGCAAAGCCATCACCGAGGCGCTGGTAGGTGATGGGGAGTCGATCGCAATCAGCACCGATGAAGGGCACGTTCTGTTCCGAAGCGAGGCCATGTCGCACTTCGGCCTGTTGAATCGCCTATGGGACTCCCCGGGCGTACTGATGCGTGAGCGAGCAGACGAGAATCTTCTGGCCATGAACCCGCGCGTGTCGGTCAGCATCATGACCCAGCACGAACCGCTCAAGGCGTTCTTGGACCGTAAGGGTTCGGTTGCCAAAGGCAGCGGCCACTGGGCGCGTTACCTGGTGGGCTGGCCGCAATCGAACATGGGGTTCCGCCAGGTGAGTGGCGAGGAGCCAACCTGGGAGCGTCTGCCGCTGTTCCAGCGGCGGATTCGTGTGCTGCTGGATCGTTACCGGACGAAGATCGAATCGGGGACGATCGAGCGCGAACTGATCGAGTTCAGTCTGGATGCGAAGAGTCGTTGGGTGGAGCTGGCGCGGGAGACTGAGCGCCTGTTGCGTCAGGGTGAGTACCTGAGTGACATCAATGACTTCGCCGCCAAGGTAATGGAGATTCTGGCGCGGCTGGCAGCGGCGATGCACTACTTTGCTGAAGAGATTGGCCCGATCTCAGTCGATACGCTCAATCGGGCCTTTGAGATCGTCAAGTGGCACGAGAGCGAGTACAAGTACCTGTTCTCACCCGAAACCGCTGCGCCACAGGACCTGGTTGATGCCCGGGCCCTCGCTCACTACCTCAAGGCGCGGTTCTGGGGCGGTCCGTTGTCTGACACTTGGGCGCCGCGGAACCAGGTGTTGCGTAATGGACCCGTACGGAATCGCGTTCGCCTGACCGCTGCCTTGGACCTGCTCCAGATGCGTGGGGCGATACGCATCGGGATGGGGTATAAGGACCGAAAGTGCTATCTGCAGTTGATCAACTACTTTTTTAACCAGCAGCAGATGGCGTTGTAAGGTAGAAGACGGCAGGGGAGACGGACGCATCCGTCTCCCCTGGGCCTGCGTAGGCCGCTTTTTCTTTCTGCAGTCGGGCCAAGACCTGAGCGATTCTGCGACAAAATCGCAGAATCGCTACTGTTCAATAGGGGCGGGCGGGGGGGCGGCTTCATGGCCAGCCCGATACGCCACGTACTGGGCCTTCTCCCCATCGGCCATCTCCTTGACCAACAGCGGGCCCAGGTGGCGCTCCGCTCGCCGGTCCAGCCCCTGGTCCCGAAGGCTGCGGTGGTCGACTCTGGTGCCGTGCCCGTACTCGGCCAGCATCTCATTCTGGGTGTCGGCCACTAGCTTACGCTTGGCCGTGACCTCCTGCCTCAGCTCCATGGGGCTCTTCCCCCCGCTGTCCTTCCTGCATCCGCCTTCAGCCGGGTGGATAGGGTTGTAGCGCGAGAAGGTTCGATCTGGAGCACGTTCGATTCCATCCGGGACGCGGTCCGAACACATCAGGTGTACATGCGGGTTCTCGATGTAGCCTAGGGCGCCATCTGGCGCATGGATCGCGTACTGGTACGGCTTGGTTCCGGCCAGTCGCTGAGCAAGGCGTTCTGCCAGCTCAATCAGTTGGGGTTTGGTCAGTTCGCTGGGCAGTGCGATCTCATGCTCGCGGTAGGCCGCGCCATTGGCGCGCTCATGGCGATCAGCCATGCTCCAAAACGCTTTGGGATCGTCCTGGGCCCAAGTCGGTAGATTGCCGTGACTGGCGTGGACTAGGTCCTCCCGTTCGCTGTACGATCCTTCTCGCAGGATGTACCCGCCGTGTCTGCGAGCGGTGCCCTTCTTGCCGCTTTTGATGCTGTAGTGGAAGCTTGCCATTGGTGTGTCACCCTTTCTCTATGCGTAAACGAAAAAGGCCGACAAGATTGCCCTTGTCGGCCTGTGGGAAGTCGGGTGATTCGTTAGCGAACGCGGTGTGCTAGAGAAACGGTAAGTGCGCGTGCTACAGCCCCTTGTATGAATTGCTCCACAGCGAGCCCGTTACACGCCCATATCGATTACTTCTGCTCTGTACTGAGCCTTCTATAGCGGCGCTGCTCTACCAGCGCCTCCTACTAAGAACGCCTCTCTATCACTACCAGCTGCGAACCCATCACTTCCATATACATAGGGCTGGTGGTTTAAGAAATTACTGATCTAGTCGGTAGTGACTTAGCGCCAGGTCCTTGGCTAGATTCAGGCGGTAGAAGTCCAGCGTGGTCAGGCCGGTCGTGATTGCGGCTACGTCTTTCAGGTCCAGCACCGACTGGTACGCACCTAGTACTGCCACTTGGTAGTCCATCCAAGCGCGGTAGCTACCGATAGTGCCTGTGAACGCCGCTCGGTACTCATAGAACCGATCCAGGTAGATCTGCATCACGCCTTGGTGCTGATGAGGCTGCTCGTCACTCAGGCCCTTATCGAACAGACGCTGAGGGTTCTTGCCCTGATCGGTCTGTCCATGCCAGTACGGCTTGTAGTCGGGTCCGTTCTCTTGCTGATAGCGGAACGAACAGAACGCAGCCACGACGTCGTACACGGACAGTATCGTCGCGTCTGGGTCAGTGCAGTCGAACGAACGATAGGCATACGAGATCAGCAGTGGCTTGACGCGATCGCGGTGTGCCTGGAGCTGTCTGACTGTCGTTGGGATGCCGGTGGCCTTATGGACCAGCGCGCGCACCTCCTCCGGGTGCTCTAGTAGTAGATGGTGGGACGTATTGAACGAGAACACCCGGCTAGCCGGCCCATGGTGATGCTGGGCGCCATGGGCCGCTACCTCGCAGAAGCGCTCTGCCTCGTCTTGGATGCTTCCGATCCCACCGCAGATGCGTGTCGCCTCCAGCTGCTTAGGGTAGTGTTGGATGAAGTGTCGGAAGGGCAGGGTCTGCAGATAGGTGTACATCGCCTCATTGGCAGGAGCAGTCTTTCCCTCGCTCAATTCAACACGGAACTGATCCATCGGTGCCACCAGCGAGCTGAATGCACTCACGAGGAGTGTCTCGTCCGTACCGAATGCTTCCCGCAGGATCAGGGACACTTCGTCGTTCGTGCGCTCCACATGCAGGAGAAGTTCTTCTGCAATAGAGTGCTTGTCCCGGCGGCGTAGCATCTGTTGCTGCATACGTATGCGGGATGGGTCGATCTCCAGCGCGAGCGATTCACAGAGCTTCTCGATCAGCGCCGAGGCGTCTGCGTCCCTTGGGATCGTGGTGACGCCGCTGAACTCCATAGTGGCTTCGTCAACCGTCTCTGGTGGCGTCAGCAAGCGAAGGACATTCCTGTTGCTATCCAGATCGGTCAGGAAGAGGAGTCTGACGGTCTTGAGAACAGACATCGGAAGCTGCTTGTCGTTGGCAGCTATGTCAACGCCAATCGACTTCTGCAGGAAGTCCAACGTCCGCTTCAGCGTCCTTGAGGTAATTTGCTCTGCATTGAGCTTCTGGACCTCGGCTTCCAGGTGCTTGACGAGCTCACCCAGGGTGGAAGTCGCGACTGGACCAATGGGGAAGAACTGGAATGGATGACTCTTGGCCGGCGGCGTTTGGGTTGCTTCTGGTGTCATATTGAAATCGTAAGGAGTGATCGTGGTGGCTCTCTTTGGAGAGCCTCGGCAGTTTCACATGCCCTTGTGCTGCGTTCCAGACTGACGCCGCTGTAGCCCGCCAATGTCTTTGAAAGCAGGCTATCGCTTTGAGGTGCCCCACAGAAGATGGCGCCAAACAAGGCACGAGAGCGCCCAATGGGGACCCCTTGGGGAGAGGGGGCATGAGACTGCCGCCGCTGGCACCGGGCTTGAGCCGGCTTCTCAGTGAGACCGGACACCTACACAAGTGGGCTAAACGCGGCAGCTGCGAGAGGTCACACTGAGATCGTGGCGCTACTCTTGACCGCTCTTGAACATGTGGGCAAACCCCGACGGTGCGGGCACCGCGCGATAGTGGACGCGGCGGCGGCCGGCTATGAAGATGTGGTGGCGCGGCTGACTTGCTTCGTCGATAGGGATGCATGCACCCATGCACTCGCTGCGGCGCTCGAAGCGGGCCATCCGCAATGCGTCGCCGTGCTTGCAGCTCATGCAGATCTACTGAGCGTTAAGCAGCGGGTGCGAGCCACGGAGGCTAGGGCAATGTTGGAGGTCATCATTGCAAAGCCGAATGCCGACGTGGAACGGGACGAAATAGCAGAGAGCACGCCAACAATGCTTGAGCGAAATATGCCACTGACCAGACTGTAATACCAACCTCCCACCGAGGTTTGCTGACTTCGATGTAGGGCTTTTCCAGCCAAGCCGACAAAGAGCTGATGCTTGCTTCTCAGGAACACCTTACGGTTATGCGTCGGAATCAACGATCCGGAGGGGGCATGGCGTGTCTCCGAGGTCTCTATCAGCTTCCTCCGCATCATGGCGTGCTTCCTGTGTCCGTCAGGGAGCGAGCGGGCAAATGGGTAGTTCACACGCCACGAATCCCTAACGGCCTCTCTTTCCCACGCAAGCTGTTCTTTATGTTCTCGCGGGGTGAGGATTCAACGCAGTGCGGTATTATCGCCATGACAGAACGAGAATTACGTGGCGGTACCGCAGAACAAGCAAGAGTTGCTGGATGCAATTTGCACGACATATCTGAAGCTGGCTGCTGACCTTGCAAGCGTGCCACCTGAGCGTGCTCACGAGATGACACTGGAAGGGCATGCGCAAGGAACGCAGATGAGCGTGTCCGATCTGGTGGCCTATTTGATTGGCTGGAATCTATTGGTGCTGAAATGGTCCGAAGGCAAAGCCAAGGGACTGCCGGTCGATTTCCCTGAAGCCGGCTACAAGTGGAACGAGTTGGGTAGGTTGGCAGATAAATTCTATGTCGACCATGCCGGCATTGCCTACGCAGATTTGCTCCGGCAGTTCGCTGATGTGCAGGGATTAATCGTGGCGTTGGTGGAGCGGGGGACCGACGCCTCGCTGTACGGTACGCTTTGGTATGAGAAATATACTCAGGGCCGGATGATCCAGTTGAACACATCATCGCCCTATGTTAATGCGCGGGGGCGACTGCGCAAATGGAAGAAGGCCAACGGTATAGCTTGACGGAGATTCGCTGCATGTTGTCGTCCCGTGAGCAGTTCAGCGTGTCGGCTTAGCTCGCCGCGTGCGAGGCCTGTGCAGCAAAGCGGGGGCGCGCAGGGTCGGCCGGCTCGACCAACCAGCGCTGCTGCACAAGGACTAAGTCGTGCTGGGTAGATGAAGCCAACTCAGCGTCACGTGCTGCCTTCGCAGCCCGGGAAACAAGGAGATAGCGGAGGGCGGGCACGCCTTGCGGACGAAGCTGCTAGCGACTGGTGAAGAGCCTTCGGCGCGGCATTGGTCGCCGGCATTGCCCCTGAGCTCGCCATTGCGTTGCACCTAAGTTGGTCCCACTGACGCAACGATGTCCATGACGGTCTTTCACTAGCGCCAGCAGGCGAGGTCAATGCTCCCAAGGCGCGTTCTGCCAGCGCCTCAATAGGAAATCGCTGAATGCGGTCAGCCTGCGCGGCACAGGCTCTCGCCGCGCCCGCACGATGCTGATCTTGGAGGGCGTTGCTTCCCAGTCCGGCAACACGCGCACCAGCCGTCCGTCGCGCAACTCCTCGTGAATGTCCCAGGTTTCGCGCAGCGAGATACCCAGCCCCGCCAGACACCAGGCATGCAGCACGTCGCCGCTGTCGCTGCACAGCGTGCCGCTGACCGCGACAGGCTTCTCCCGGCGACCTTTGCGCAGCGGCCAGATGCTTTGCAGCAGGCCTGGATAGGCGAACACCAGGCAGTTGTGCCGTTCCAGTTCTTCCGGCTGCGCGGGACTGCCATGTGCTTTCAGGTAGGTGGGAGACGCCGCCAGGATGCGCCGGTTGTCGGCTACGCGCCGCGCCACCAAACGCGAATCGGCCAACTCGCCCATGCGGATCGCCAGGTCGAGGTCGCCGCTATACAGATCCTGCACCTGATCGGACAGCCGCAGGTCGAAACCGACCCTGGGATGCAGGCGGCAGAAATCGTGGATCGCCGGGGCCACGAACTTGCGCCCGAACGGCGTGGGCGCGGTCAGGCGGATGGTACCGCTCAGTTCCTGGCTGCCGCCGGTCGCCAGTTCCTGTACTTCTTCCAGCACCGCCAGGGCCACCCGCGCGCGCTCGGCGATGGCGCGGCCTTCGCCGGTGATGCGCAGGTTGCGGGTGTTGCGCTCGAACAACGTGGTGCCCAGCGCCTGTTCCAGCCGGGCGATCTGCTTGCTGACCGTCTTGGGCGCGAGGTGCAGGTCGCGTGCGGCGGCGGAAAAGCTTTGGCGCTCCACCACATGCACGAACACCGCCAGGTCATCGAGGTTGCGCAGGGCCATTTGGGTCATTCCGGGGAAAGTGTTTGTCTATTTTGGTCATTTAAAGGATATACCGGATTCACCAGAATGAGGTTCCTTACTTCGCATGCCGCAGCGCGCACGCCTCCGCCGGAGGCGTTCGGCGGTGTGCTCGACTCGCTTGCAGGAGCCTCCGATGACCCAACGTATTCTTTTCATCCTGACCAGCCACGACCGCAAGGGAGCAGCCGGCGCCGCCGACGCCGCGCCCAGCGGTTTCTATCTGTCCGAGGTCACACATCCGCATCGGGTGCTGGCCGACGCCGGCTATGCGGTCGATTTCGTCAGTCCCAAGGGCGGCAAGACGCAGGTCGATGGACTCGACTTGGACGATCCAGTCAACGCCGCGTTCTGGAGCGATGCGGCGCTGCGCGGCGCCACCGAAACCACATTGGCGCCGTCGCAGGTCGATCCCGACGCCTACGCCGCGATCTTCTACGCCGGCGGCCACGCGACGATGTGGGACTTTCCGGACAACGCCGAACTGGCCGTGATTGCAGCACGCATCTACGAGCGCGGCGGCGTGGTCGCGGCGGTCTGCCACGGGCCGGCCGGGCTGGTGAACCTCACGCTCTCCGATGGCCGCCATCTGGTTGCGGGCAAGGACGTATCGGCCTTCACCAACGACGAAGAGCGCGCGGTCGGCCTGTACGACACCGTGCCGTTCCTGCTGGCCGATGTCCTGCAGGAACGCGGCGCCCGGCATGTGCCTGCGCCGAACTTTCAGGCGCAGGTGGTCGTGAGCAAGCGGCTGGTGACGGGCCAGAACCCCGCTTCGGCCACGGGTGTGGCCGAGGCGATGCTGCCGCTGCTGGTAGCAGCGTCCGTGGATCAGGCCTAGGCCATGAACGAGCGCATGCCTTTCGTCATCTACGTCTTCGCGCTTTGCGCGTTCGCCCTAGGCTTCACCGAGTTCGTCACCATCGGGCTGGTGTCCACCATTTCTGCGGATCTGCATGCCAGCGTCAGCCAGGTCGGCACGGCGGTCACGGCTTATGCGCTGGGCGCGATGATCGGCGCGCCGGGCCTGACCGCGCTGGCGACCCGCTGGCCGCCCAAGCGCCTGCTGCTGGTGGCGATGGGGCTGTTCACGTTGGGCAATGCGGTGGTCAGCCTGTCGGATGCGCTGACGCCGATGCTGGTCGCCCGCTTTGCCTCGGGCCTGGGACATGGGGTATTTCTCGCCGTGGCCTCCAGCGTCGCCACGCAACTGGCGGGGCGGCATCGTGCCGGTGCGGCGGTGGCCGTGGTGTTCGGCGGCCTGACTCTGGCCCTGGCGCTGGGCGTTCCGCTCGGCACCTACCTGGGCAGCGTGTTGAGCTGGCAGGTCATCTTCATGGCAGTAGCCGCGAGCGGCGCGATTGGCTTCCTGGGCCTGTTGACCCTGATGCCGACGGATCGAGACGATGCCTCTGCGCAGTCCAACGCGATGGATGGCCTCAAAGCCATGTGCAATCCGCGTCTGCTGGCCGGAGCCGGCATCACTGTGTTGGCCTATGCGGGGTCGTTCGCGCTCTACACCTACATTTCTCCGATCCTACTGCAGGTGACGAAGGTCAGCGAGAGCACGGCCAGTCTGTTGATGCTGGGCTATGGCGTGATGGCCGCCATTGGCAATATCTGGGGCGGACGCCTGACTGACCGAAGGGGTGCGGACTTCGCCGTGATGACCGTACTGGTCGGCTTGGCCGTGGTGCTGCCGGCAATTTGGGCATCGGCACCGTCGTTGCCATTGATGGTGTTGTTGACGGGCCTGTTGGGCTCGCTGACCTATGCGGCGGTGCCGGCCTTGCAGGCGCGGGTGATCGGGCTGTCGCAGGTCCACGCGCCGCAGGCGCCGGCGGTGGCGGCTGGGCTGAACATCGCCGGATTCAATGGCGGTATCGCGCTGGGTTCGATGCTGGGCGGTGCCAGCTTGGAGGCGATGGGGCTGACCAGCACGGCGTGGGTGGGTGCGGTTGCCGTTGGCTTGGGGATCCTCTGGATGCTCTGGCAGATGCGGCGTCAGGCATTTCAGGTTGAAAGACTTGTGACCTGATCATTCCGCTGGCACCGGTTCGTGCCGGCGGGCGGCGCAGGCATCTATCGCGGCAGGCGCCACAAATGGGGCGATGTTCATGGGAGAGCTCATGGCGCGAGCCCTCATTTTCCGGTGCGAGTTGTAAGAGCCGAAGCCGAGCTTGCCTTCATTGGGCTGTTTTTCTGGATTATCTATCCAGTCAGACGCGGATTATCGCTTGGCAGGAGCCGCCTAAGCTCAACTCTCCGTGATTCGTGAAGGAGATTCTCCATGGCAGACCATTCCATCCGGGGCAAGGTTGCCCTCATCGCCGGCGGCGCCAAGAACCTCGGCGGCCTGATCGCCCGCGACCTGGCCGCGCAGGGCGCCAAGGCCGTGGTGATCCACTACAACAGCCCCGCATCCAAGGCCGATGCCGACGCCACCGTCGCCGCGGTGCAGGCCAGTGGTGCGCAGGCCGTGGCGTTGCAGGGCGACCTGAGCACGGCCGGTGCCGTCGAAAAGCTGTTCGCCGACGCTGTCGCGGCGGTCGGCAAGCCCGACATCGCCATCAACACCGTCGGCAAGGTGCTCAAGAAGCCCATGGCCGAGATAAGCGAGGACGAGTATGACCAGATGACGGCCGTCAATTCCAAGACCGCCTTTTTCTTCCTCAAGGAAGCAGGCAGGAACCTCAACGACAACGGCAAGATCTGCACGATCGTGACCTCGCTGCTGGGCGCCTTCACCCCGTTCTATGCCGCCTACGCAGGCACCAAGGCGCCGGTGGAGCATTTCACCCGCGCGGCTTCCAAGGAGTTCGGTGCACGCGGCATCTCGGTCACGGCCATTGGCCCGGGCCCGATGGACACGCCCTTCTTCTATCCGGCTGAGGGCGCCGATGCCGTGGCCTACCACAAGACGGCCGCGGCGCTTTCGCCCTTCAGCAAGACCGGCCTGACCGACATCGAGGATGTCGTGCCCTTTATCCGCCACCTGGTGAGCGACGGCTGGTGGATCACCGGGCAGACCATCCTCATCAACGGTGGATACACCACCAAGTAGGCATCCATGCCCGCCGCCGGGGCCGAAGCCCAGGCGGTAGTTGAACTTTGGAGGGCACAGCCATGCCAGCGTCCGACCTGAAAGTTGAAACCCGCATCGGCGTGAAGCGCAAGCCGCGCCGTATCCTGTCGATCGTCTCCAATACCGCCCAGCTGAAGGGCTTTGCGGTGGGCTTCTTTGGCGAAGAGATGACCCGCGCCTTCCTGATGTTCACAGAAGCCGGGCATCGGGTGGACCTGGCGTCTCCGGAAGGCGCCGAGGTCATGATCGACACGCACAGCGACCCGCGCACGCCCGGCGGCCCCTACGCCGACGATCTGGTCACTCTGGGCTTCGTCCATCACGCCGGGTTTGGCCCGCTGCTCGGGCAGACGCTGCCGATCAGTGCGGTGAACGTGGACGACTACGACGCGGTGTGGGTTGCCGGCGGGGGCGGGCCGCTGCTCACCTTCAAGGACGCCCGGGCGCTGCACGCGCTGATCGCCGACTTCTACGAGAAGGGGAAGATCGTCGCCCTGATCTGCCACGGTGCTTGCCTCCTGCTCTGGACGCGGCTGTCCGATGGCAGGTTGCTGGCCGAAGGCAAGACTTGGACCGGCTTCAGCGACGAGGAGGAGGACGAGGTCAACAAGGCCTTTGGCATGACCCTGAACGACTACACCATCTAGGGCGAAGCAGCCCGGATCCAGGGCACCACCTACCGCTGCCGGGGCGCGAACGAACCGTTCGCGATCCGCGATGGGCGCTTGATCACCGGGCAGCAGCAGTACAGCAGTGGGCTCACCGCCGAGCTGGTGCTCGATGCCCTGGACGAGTAGGGTCGTTGGGCATGGCGGGCACCGGCATGGGCGGCGCCGTCGGTCTTCTTTGGTGGGTTGCCCGGTCAACAGGAAACAGAGGTGAGGGGACATGCACGTACTGATGGTGGTGGCCGCAGGACTGCTCCTGCTGGGCGTATTCGTCCTGTTCGGCTGGCTCTGGGGCGCGAACGCGGCAGGCATGGTGTTGGCGGCCAAGGTCTTCGTGCCGGCCTGGCTGGTCGTGGCTGGTGTCAATATGTGGGTGGGCGTGGCGCATGCCGGTTACAGCGTGCGCGATGAGCTTCCGATCCTGCTGCTGGTCTTCGCGGTCTTCGCGGTCCCCGCGGTTGTTGCCGGCCTCATCGTCTGGCGCCTTTCGCATTCGTGAAGAACAGGATGACAGCCATGTCCAGCAGGCCAGGTTCGGAGCATCCGTTACTCCGCCATCGCGACGGCCACCACCCGCGGGTGACCTATGAAGAGCTGTTCTTTGATCTGGTCTACGTCTTTGCGGTGACCCAGCTCAGCCACGAACTGCTGCACAACCTCACCGGCGTCGGCGTGCTCGAGACGCTTATCCTGTGGTTCGCGGTCTGGCTGGGGTGGCAGTACGCCTGCTGGGCGACCAACTGGTTCGATCCGGAAACATCGCGTATCCGCGGCATGATGTTCGTGACCATGCTGCTCGGGCTGGTCATGGCGGCCAGCATCCCGATGGCATTCTCCGATCGGGGGCTGATGTTCGCCGGCGCCTACGTGGCGATGCAGGTTGGAAGAACGGCTTTCATCGCGCTGCAATTGCGCGGCGGGCATCCGCTGGCGCCAAACTACCACCGCATGCTGGGCTGGGTGTCGATCTCGGCGGTGTTCTGGATCGCCGGGGCACTGGCGCAGCATGAGGCGCGTGCACTGTTATGGCTGGTCGCCGTTCTTTGCGAATACGTCTCGCCCATGTTCGGCTTTGCCCTGCCGGGAATGGGCCGTTCGCGCACGCAGGAATGGACCATCGAGGGCGGCCACCTGGCCGAGCGATGCCAGCTGTTCGTGATTGTGGCGCTGGGCGAGACGGTGCTCGCCAGCGGCGCCACGCTTGCCGCTGCGGCCACCTGGGATGTACCGGTGGTGCTGGCGCTGCTGGCCACCTTCATCGGCACATTGGCCATGTGGTGGCTGTATTTCGGCACGTCGAGCAAGGATGCGACGGCTGCCATCACGCGCTCGGACGACCCCGGACGCATCGGCGCCTATTTCCATTACGTGCATGCCATCCTGATTGCCGGGGTCATCGCCTCGGCGGTCGGCAACGACCTGGTGCTCGCCCATCCCCATGCCCGTCCCGGCCTGGCGCAGGCGGCCATCCTGCTTGCAGGGCCAGCGATTTACCTGCTGGGCAGCGCCATCTACAAGCGGGTGGTCTATGGCGTCGTGCCGTCGTCGCACCTGGCCGGCGTGCTGATGCTGCTGGCCTTGGTGCCGGTGGCATGGGTCGTGGATTTGCTGGTCATGGGCTGGCTGACCACCCTGGTCGTGCTGGCGGTGAGTTTCTGGGAGGGGCGCCTGCTGCGGGAGCGTCGCCGCAACGATAGGGGATGAGGCACTACCGTAGGGCGGCTTCCCGGTGCGAACGGGTTTTGTGGGAAAGGATGAATGGACAAACTCGATCAGTACCGCATCTTCGTCCAGGTTGCCGAGATGGGGAGTTTCATCAAGACCGCCCATGCGCTGGAGGTACCGCGCGCGTCGGTATCGGCGGCGGTGCAGCAACTCGAATCGGCCATGGGCACGCGCCTGCTGCATCGGACGACGCGGCAGGTGCGGCTCACTGCCGATGGCGTGCAGTTGCTGGAGCGGGTACGCCTGTTCCTCTGCGACGCCGAAGACATCGAGCAGCTGTTTCATGCCAGCCAACGCAGGATCTCCGGACGGCTCAACGTGGACGTGCCCAGCCGCATCGCGCGTCGGCTGATCGCCCCCGCGCTGCCAGGATTTCTGCGCCGCTATCCCGGCCTCCAGTTGGCATTGGGCTCGACCGACCGTGCGATCGATCTGGTGCACGAAGGGGTTGACTGCGCCGTGCGGATCGGCGCGCTGCACGACAGCAGTCTGGTCGCTCGTCCGCTGGGGCATATCGCCCTGATCAACTGCGCCAGCCCGGGCTACCTGCGTGAGCATGGCGCGCCGGCCGGGCCGGATGATCTTCTCCAGGGCCACCTGTCGGTGGGCTATGCCTCGCCTTCCACCGGGCGGGAGCTTCCCTGGGACTATGTTGTGTCGGGCCAGGAACGGCTGGTCGCCGTACCCAGCCGGGTGATCGTCAACAACGCCGAAAGCTACATCGCCTGCTGCGTGGCGGGGATGGGATTGATCCAGATTCCCCGGTTTGATGTCCAGCATCTGCTCGACAGGGGCGAACTTATGGAAATCATGCCCGGCTTTCGAGCCGCGTCCATGCAGGTATCGCTTGTCTACCCCAACCGCAGGCAGCGTTCGCGCCGACTCAACGTCTTCATTGAGTGGTTTGAGGCGCTGATGCGGCCCTACCTCGACGTGTGAGTCCGCTCGACGTAAAAGGTTGGATGGCTGGCTTCCAGGATTCGTTCCGCTCTGGCTTCCAGTCGGTGTCTTTCAAGTCATCCCCGTTACCTCCGCCCAATGAAGTCGATCGATGGTTTCGAACACCTTGGGCTTGCAGAATCCCGAAACGGCGGGTTCAATCCAGTCCGTATGACCCCTAGCTTTTTCCGCTGCTTCGTGACCAGGGGCGTCAGACGGTACTCAACGTGGAGGCTATTTCGAAGACGATACGGCCCATCTGGCCATTGTCTACCATTCATTCTACGTTTTCGTTGACATCCCTTCGCTGACGTCACCGATAGCGCGTCGCAGTTTACTGAAGAGGTGGACTTGGGTCTCCCGTACCAGCAGAATCAGTACGCCCCACCGCCGCCACAAAGGTAAGCGTCAGGTGTGTAGTTGACATGAGCTTGTCGCACGCCGAGCGCTCCACGCTCAGCCCTGCGCCCGAGCACATCCAAGCCGAGGCCCTGCTGGATGCATCGGGGCGAAGCGTGATCGGGTGGTAGATGGAGCATTACACCGCCTCGGTCCGGTCCGCCGTAGCGAACGGCGCCCTTATCGGAAGCGCTGGACAAGGCAAGATCGCGTCAGCCGCGTGGGCCGAGTTCGTGGACGCAGCGGTAGTCGTGCTGACGCCCCTCGGCTACGATGGCAAGTCCGACGAACTGGCCGGAGACTCCGCATACACCGTGGCTGAGTTGGTTGCGGAAATCTCGCTCCAGACCAGTAAGAACCCTCCCTGCAAGGACCTGCCTGCGGCCGCCGATGCGGCGGCACTGGCCGGCGCCGTCGCTACTGCTCCGTGGCCGAAGTGCTGGCTTCGTCTGATGTAGATGCCGGCTAGGCGCTTTATTCGATGACGGCCACGCGCTGTCGCAGCTCATGGGTAGGCCCACCACCTCATTGAAGGAGTCGGTGGCTACCGCGCTCAATCAAGCATGAGGAGAGGGCGGAGTAGTTCCTATCCGAACGGCTGGAGCTGGCGATCCAGGGGGCCTGCCTCACGCTTGACCGGGCTAGTACCGTTTGCTGGCGTCGCTGCTGGTCGAGCAACTGGATGTTGACCCCGAGATGATCGCGCACCTTGCGCTCTTACTAGTCAAGCTGGTTGCCTCCGACGGCCATGGATAGATCAGGTCAAGCGGGACCTGAGCCGTTACCTTGAGGTGATGCGCAGCGCGGTTCGCAGCAGCCAAGCACTGGACGTCCAGGGCGCCCTGAACAAAGAGGTGCCCGACAGCGCGCGCTGAACCATTACCGGTCGTTTCTTCGAGAAGGTGACGAACCCGTCGAAGCCGTGATACTGCCCCATGCCGCTTGGCCCCACCCCGCCAAAGGGCAGATTGTGCTGCGCCAGATGGTAAAGGCAATCGTTGATCGTCACTCCGCCAGACAGGGTGTTCGCCAATACATGGCCTTGGCGACGCTTGTCGTTGTCGAAATAATAGAGCGCAAGAGGGTGGGGGCGGGCGTTCACATAGGCGATGGCGTCGTCGAGAGTCCGGTAGGTCACGATGGGAAGAAGGGGGCCGAAGATTTCCTCCTGCATCACTTTCATGGTGTCGTTCACCTCAAACAGCAGGGTTGGCGCCACGAACTGTCTCTTCCCGGAAGCGTCCGCATCCGGAGAGAGTTTGATGATCCGCGCACCTTTCTCCTCGGCGTCAGCAACCAACTCCAGCAGCCGAGCACAATGGCGGTTGCTGATGATGCTTGTGTAGTCGGGATTGCCTGGTAGGCCCGGATACATGCGGGCCACCGTCGCTCGAATCGCCTCCTCGAGTTCGGCCTCGCGGCCGGCAGGGGCGAGGATATAGTCGGGCGCGACGCAGGTCTGGCCGGCGTTGAAGAGCTTGGATGTCAGAATCCTTCCGACGGCCCGCTCAATGGGATAGCTTTCGTGGAGGATCACCGGAGACTTGCCCCCCAACTCCAGTGTGACTGGGGTCAGATTGCGCGCAGCGGCCTGCATGACCAGGCGACCGACCTGGGTGGAGCCAGTGAAAAATAGGTGGTCGAAGGGCAGCGTGGAGAACATGCTGGCGATCTCTGGTCCGCCGGTCACGCAGTCGGCATAGTCGGGCGGGAAGACCTCATGGAGAATTGTCCCGATCAGTTCAGCCGTTCGCGGCGCGAGTTCTGATGGCTTGAGCAGGATGTGGTTGCCGGCGGCAATCGCGTCGACGGCTGGGCCCAGCGTCAGCAGCAGCGGATAGTTCCAGGCGCCGATGATCCCCGCGACCCCAAGAGGCTGGTACTGATAGAACGCGCGGCTTGGCAGCAGAAACCACGGGATCCCGACGGAACGTCGGCGCATCCATTTTCGCAGGTTGCGCTTTGCGTGGTTGATCTGATCGTGCAGCGGAAACAGCTCTAGCAGCATGGTCTCCGCATGGGGGCGGCCGCCGAAATCCTCATCCACCGCCTGTAGCAGGAGAGCCTGATTTCTTCTGATCGCCCCGGCCAAGCGAGTGAGTGCTTCGTGACGCTGTCGCAAGTCGGGAGCGCCCCGGGCGAAGGCTGCTCGCAGAGTATCGAGCTTCTGCTGCAGTTCTTTTTCGGGCGTGTGGGCCATCATCGCCTGCCCCTGAAGTCATCCATTGAATGATAGATGCCCAGCCATTGCCCGCCGATCTTGTCGAACCAGCGCATCGGAAGAATTCCTCGCAGCAGCGGCACCAGGTTCACTATCCAGGGCAGGCGCAAGAAAATGCGGTCGGACTTGATCGCGGCGATGATACGGTCACTTACATACGCAGGTTTAAGAATGGGAATAAAAGGTGACCGCACGCCATCGAACATGCCTGTGTCGATGTAGTAGGGGGTGACCGTTGTGATGCTTACGCCAGTCTTTTCCTGCTCCATCTCGATGCGTAGGGAATCCGACCAACCGACTATTGCCCATTTGCTGGCACAGTAGACTGACATCTTCGGGTTGGCCACAAGCCCGGCCGCCGAGGCGATGTTGACAATATGCCCGCTGCGTCGGGCCAACATGCCGGGCAGAAATGCGCGCGCTACATACATCGGCGCAAGCGCGTTCACATCCATCGTCCGGGCGATTTCCTGCGAGCTATGCTCGACGAAAGTTCTACCGGTGACGACGCCAGCGTTGTTCACCACGATGTCCACAGCGACACCGGCGGCCTCCATGTCCTCCACTGCTGCTCGGATACGCTCTGGGTTGGCCAGATCGACAAGGTATGTCGAGACCCTTCCATCGGCTCCCGCCAGTTCTGTGGCTAGTTGCTCCATCGCGTGCGCTTGGACGTCCCAGACGACCAGATGCGCAGCCCCCTCCTCCAGTAGTTTCCGGCCCATCAGCTTGCCGATTCCCGATGCGCCACCGGTAATCAGCACGGTCTTGCCAGCTATCCTGCTCATGTCGTGCCCGTCCGCTGCCTCGTGGTCTCCGAAGAAAAGTAGAGCATCTGCTCTACTTATTCAAGACTGGTACTCTGGCCTCTGCTTGGCCATGATCCTGTAGCCAGTTCCTGCGGGCGCGATGATCCAGACGACGCAAGTTGGCGAAAATATGAGCAATAGAGAGCGTTCCATGTCTGCCCCCCCTGCATCCGGCCCACAACGCGATTCGTCGGCCTATGAAACCGGGCCCGTACGACGAACACCCGTCCAGGACCGTGGTCGCCGTCGAGTCGAACAGATTCTGGACGCAGCCGCCGAAGTGATCGCCGGGGTGGGCGTGGACAACGCCACGACGAACGCCATCGCCGCTCGCGCGGGGGCGTCCGTTGGCATCCTCTACAAGTTCTTTCCCCACAAAGTCGCGATCGTCGAGGCGCTGGCCGTGCGTTATGTCGGAGATACCGAGAAGCTTCTGAGTCGTCAGGAACAGGAGGGTATTGCCGAATGGCCCTTGCGTAAGGCGATCGACTGGGTTGTGCGCGCGCTAATGGATTTCCATCTGGCCCATCCGGCATATCAGCATGTCTATCGCGCGGCTCGCAGTTCCAGCAGCGATCAAGGCATGCTGTTGCTCGACCAAACCAAGCGCGTGGTCGAGCATTTGCTCGCGCTGCGTATGCCGAACGTTTCCGCGCAGCAGCGCGAATGGCATGCGACTGCAGCAGTCGAGGCGGCGCATGCACTTGTGGTATATGCCTGCGCGCTCCCGCTCGAGAAGCGCGAGCGGCTGATAGAAGAAACCGCGTCAATGTTGACCCGGTATCTGACGCCCGACTACGTGCCTGGGGCAGTGTCTTCTCCCCAAGTGGGCTAGGTAATTCGTCCGGTGGTGCCTGGCTTGAGTTGCGCGCGGCTTCCTTTTGGCAGCAAAGCGTAGATGCAATGCTCAACATCGACGAGCACTGTCTGCCAAGAGTATCGTCCAAGCTCCTGAATCAGTGGGTGTGTGAGCTTTTTTGATCTCGCTCGTCAGCAATTAGGCGGGCGATGTAGTGCTGCCTTAAAGGGAAGGGTGATCCTACGCCCTTGGACCGCCGTCCGGCCGAACGCCATAAATGATCTGGCTTGGTCGTTCTGATTGCCCCAACGGTCGGAAGACAGATCAGCTAATTTCCAATCCTTAACACCTTACGGCCAGAAGCATTGGCATGGCGACACCCAGGCCTGAGCGGCGTAAGGGTTCAGAGTCCGGTAGTAGGGAAAGCGTCTACGGCTGAAGAGGATTGATGAACCCTGTCGCTACATGAGTGTGGCTCTATGTCATTGAAATTACAATAAACGTCAGGCCCCTCTTGCCCCTTGCAATCTCCGCTTTCACTGAGCTGAATCGCTCCAAAGCGTCGCGCTTGATAGTACCTCACTGCATGGTATAGTAAGGTCATCGGCGAATTCGCATTTGGGCGTCCTCGATGCGTAGGAAAAGATGGCGTGAGCCCTGCCAGCATCCCAACGGAGAAGCGCTAGTGTTGAGTGAAGACGAAGTTGTCAGCAGCGGCAGCGGCATTTGGGGCAAAACCCTTGCTTCCCGGCAGAGACGCCAGCAGATGATCGTTGCAGCCAAATCGGTTTTTCTGGAAGAGGGCTACCAGCGAGCGTCAGTGGACAGCATTGCGGCCGCGGCAGGAGCCACCAAGCGAACGCTCTATGATCATTTTGGTAACAAGGCTTCGCTCTTCCAGGAATGTATCCTCTACTGCTGTGATGAATTTCTCGAATGGATCCCTGAAGTCGATATGCTTCCTAGGGATACAGAGGAGGGGCTGAACCATTTTCTCGATCGCATGAACGCTTTCATTAACAGGCCTGATACGGTTCGGTTCCTGCGGATGATCATCTCCGAAGCCGAGCATCAGCCAGCGTTCGCGACGCTAATGAACCAATCTGCGCTAAGCCCGGTGGAGCGGGTGCTGCAGGATTACCTCAAAAGGCAGGTAGCCCGTGGTGAATTGCAGCAGCACGATACAGAGGCATGGGTAAAAATCCTGATCGGACTGGTCAGTAATCTAGACTACATCCGTGCTCTGCTAGCAGTTCCGGACGACGCGCGTGAATCGCGGGCTGAATCCGCTAGCAGACTGATAATTTCAATCTATGTAAGTACATATACCTGCGCCTGATTGTGAGTCGGTTTCCGGCAGTGCCAAGTTCGAATTCGAAGAAGAATGATTAGGCCTAGGGCGCAAAACGCCTTCGTGTGTTCGCGTAGTTCGACCTGCTCAGGGGCTCATTTGACGGCTCACCCTGTAGTGCGCTCTTGCAGTCCGCGAGCTGTCCGTCTATAGAGGATCTGTTTCATGACATTTGCAACCATCAATCCCTACACCGGTGAAACTGTCCAGAGCTTTCCTGCGGCGACGCCGGCACAAATCGATGCAGCAATCGGCCTAGCCCACGAAGCATTCCTGATCTGGCGCGAATTTTCGTTGGATGAGCGCATCGGCGTACTTCGACGAGCAGCAGCGTTGCTACGTGCAGAGCCGCGCAAGTTCGCAGAAATCCTCACCCTAGAAATGGGAAAACTTATCGGCGAGGCCGAGGCGGAAGTGGAGCTGTGCGCAAGGATCCTCGACTACTATGTTGAGCATGGCGCCGCGGGATTGGCGCCGCGCTATCTTCCAAGCAAGGGCTTTGGCGATACCGACGTGCAGCTGGTCAAAGAGCCTCTGGGCGTATTGTTTGCAGTGGAGCCGTGGAATTTCCCGTACTACCAGGTCATCCGCATTACCGCCCCACAAACGACCGCCGGCAACGCCATTGTGCTCAAGCACGCCGCCAACGTGCCGCAGTCCGCACTCGCCATGGAGCAGTTGTTCCGCGATTCGGGTGCACCGGAGGGTCTGCTCACCAACCTGTTCGCCTCACACGAGGACACTGAGCGCGTGATCTCCGATCCGCGTGTGCGCGGCGTGGCGTTGACGGGCAGCGAGCGCGCGGGCTCGGCAGTGGCGGCGCTTGCAGGCAAATACATGAAGAAAAGCACGCTGGAACTGGGCGGTGCCGATGCATTCATCGTGCTTTCGGACGCCGATATTGAACAAGCTGCAAAGTGGGCCGTGTTTGGTCGCCACTGGAATGCCGGGCAGGTCTGTGTGTCGTCGAAGCGGATCATCGTCGAGGCGTCGGTCTACGACGATTTCCTCAAACACTACCGCTCAGGTGTGGCCGCGCTGCAGGCCGGCGACCCGCTGGACCCGGCTACCACGCTGGCTCCGCTGTCGTCTGTCGGCGCACGTGACGGCCTCGCAAGGCAGGTGGAGCAAGCAATCGCGCACGGTGCCCAGGCTGAGAGGCTGGGCAAGCCAGTCCCCGACCAAGGCGCGTTCTTCCAACCCACGGTGCTGACCGACATCTCACCGGATAATCCGGCCTATCACTCCGAGTTCTTCGGCCCAGTGAGCCAGGTCTATCGCGTTGCAGATGAGGATGCGGCCATCCGGCTGGCCAACGATTCTCCCTACGGCCTGGGCGGCTCGGTATTCAGCCAAGACACCGTGCGCGCAAAGCGGGTCGCCGCGAGACTGGAGACCGGTATGGTCTACATCAACCAGCCGACTGGCGTGAAAGCCGATATCCCGTTTGGCGGGGTTAAGAACTCGGGCTACGGCCATGAGTTGATCGATCTCGGCCTCAACGAGTTCGTCAACGAAAAAGTGATCGTGGTTACCGATATCAACGGTAGTTTCTGACGCGCCAGTTCCCGTCTGAAACGATAGAATCTCTTGTAGCTTGCACCTCATAGGACCTGCAAAGATGCAGAACGACAATCAAGCTGTATTGGCGAGTAGTGCGCTCAAAGCGCGCACCAAGCCAGATAAATGGATAAGGGACGAAATAGAGCGACTGGATCCCCACGTTGACTATGCGCGGATTTGGCAGCTCACGATGACCTACTACGTTGATGATTTCCTGATGAATCTCATCTATACGTTGGGAATTCCAGCCTTCACGCAACCGCCCCTGGGTAGCATCATGATGGGGCAGGTCACCCGCAAGGCGGTCGACCATGGTCAAAAGCGCGCCGACGACACCCTGCAACATTTTTGGCGCTGGTTCGAATATGGCCCTGCAGATGAGCGCGCCCAGGCCTCTCTCGCCCAGGTCAACAAAATCCACCAAGCGTTAGCAAAGCGCCAGCCTGGGACATTTCCTGCCAGGGATGTCATCTACACCAGTTCATGGATCGGCGTCGCCTTTCACCGCTTGCGACTGGCCGCGGGCTTGCCCGGGCTTAGCGACAAGCAGAGAATCGCTGCCCACCATTTCTGGGCGGGCTTTGGCAGTATCTTCTGGAGCGAAGACGGGTACGTTACCAATTATCCGGATAGCTTCGAGGCGATGCTGAAGTTCGTAGAGGACTACGAAGCCGAGGATTGGGAAAAAGTTGAATCTGGTCGCATTCTTGGCCAGGCAATCAACGAACAATTCTATGACGCCTATTTCCCTGGTCAGCTACGCGCTTTGGGGGAGCAGCTCGTCTTGTCACTACAGACGCCTGGCATAAGGCGCCTTATGGATATGGGCGACCCAGATCCGCAGGCGCAGAAGATCGTGCTGATGATGCTCAATCAGTATCTGACCCTGATAGAGGATGTTCTTCCTGACCCTGAACTGTCGAGACCAGAGCGGGCTCGACTGGAAGGTATCAGGCCTCCCCAGCACATCGACCCGCCGATTGCAAAGATCTTGTGTCCATTCAAAGGTATTTCACATTGAATCTATAATGCGACGGCGAGCCGGAGTTGTTGCTGAAGTTGGGGCCGTTGAGTTTGAACTTGCACTATTGTGCCGGCCGGAGTTATAAGAGTCCGGCGCATCACCGCAAATGTCACCTCCATTTCTATTTCCAACTTTCATCGGCCTGCCGCCTCGACCCAGTTGAGACGATATACGCTCATGCAGTCAGGGGCTAAGGGCGTCTCATTGTTTTCGAGACGCCCGAAGCTGAGTGGCTTTAAGCCAAGATAGGCGCGTCGAGGCTCCCCTGTTTCAATAAGCGCGATTCCAGCACAGCCGCAAGTTGTTTTAACGAGCATCGGGCGCGGTTGGAACAAAATCGAGAAGCAGCTGGTGAAGTTTCCTTGCGGGGCATCGTATTCGCCTTGCGAGGATGCGCGCCGATCAGGGCTGCACGTGGGACCGCCGGTGATTGTAGATGGTCATCGCGACGGGCAGCGAATCCGTCGGGTGCAGAAATCAGGTGATATTGTGATCGTGCCCGCTGGGGTGGCGGGAACATGGGAATGCGATGGTGATTGCGATGTGCTGGAGTTGAGCTTGTAGCCGTCAGTGCTTCTTGAGGTCGCCCACGATCTGGGTCGAGACTTTGCGAGTGGCGATTTGACTCCAAGGTTCCAAGTGCGCGATACACGACTTGAGGCGATTGTTTCGCGCATGAAGGCCGATCTGGAAGCCGATGCGCCCTGTGATCCACTGTATATCAGCCTTTTTGGCCAATGCACTGGCAGTACGTCCGGTCGAGACTTCGGGTGGAGCCAGATTGCGCCGTGAAGCCGAACTGAGCCGGAGTTCTCTCGTCGCGCACCGCAGATACTGGCAGATTCTATTGAGAGCAATCTGGATCGAGGCTTCAGCTTTCGGATTATGTGGAGGCCGCAGGGACTGCTGGGGTTCTGTTGAAAACGATTTTTCGAAATAGCGTCGCTTTTCACTGCATCAACATGTAATCATCCGGCGTGTGGACTATGCGCTGGCCTTATTGGCCGTTACTCGAGCACGAGCGAGTGAAGTGGCCGTTATCCCGGCTTTTCCCGCCAAGGCCATATGGTCACAACGATGCGTCGCGTCTTGGGCCAGGCGCACAGGGAGATAGTCCGGTAGGCGCGCGAATTCCGTCCAGGGCGGAAAGGTCCTGTCTGAATCTGTGCGACAGCAGATGTTCTATGGCCCATTATTTTTCCTTCAAACAGGAGCGACGTCATGTCGAGCGACATAAAAGAGGATGTGCAGGTAGCTGCGAATGCGGTAGATGTGGTGAGTGAATTTCTGAATTCGCTAGGCCCGACGTCCGAAGCCTTCTGGCGCACCTTCGATGTCTTTTTCGATGAGCTGACGATCTGGGAGAACGTCGGCGTGGCCAGGACTGTCGGGCGGGAGGAGGCAATCGCCTTTTCTCGGACCTTCCCAGTGAAATTCGACCACATGAGGGTTGAAGATCTTGTCCTCTCTGGCTTTGGGGATAGGGTCTTCGCAGAACGATTGGACCATTTTTGCACGCACGACGGCGCTATCGTTCTGACCCTGCGGGTCCTTGGCGTATTTGAAATAAAGGGACGGAAGATTGCGCACTGGCGCGACTTTTTCGATACCGCGGGCTTTGCCGCTGCGATCGCCCAAGCGCCTTAGGCTATGTCGGATGCAATCGAGTCGTGCCCTACCTCTCCATCGCCGCGTTGTCGTAACAGTCGCCCTAGCGCTCAATGCATGTTTTCCCATCAGTTCGCGGTTTTCCTGCGAACAGTATTGGTGGCCGCGATCCGCGCGCATGAACACGCTGCGTGATCGCTTGCACCGGAACAGCATCAGCGCATGACAGACCCTAGCCGGGGTGCTGGGCATTTTGGTTCTGCTTGAGCATTCTTTGCCACGTGAGGAGCATCTTCGAGTTGGTCGTGGCCCTGTATTTGCGAGCCGCATGGTCCCGTACGGCAAGTGTCGAAGTGGTTGTTGCCCCGGTCACGTATATTTCGTTTGTATGGATAGGGCAACTGCCGATGTCACTTTGCGCTCCTTTTCAGGGTTGGGGTGACTGCTGTCACGGTTGTCCAGCTCCTCGTCGATCGTGCCCAGCGCACCGGGTGCTGCTGATAGATCTGATGCCGGGCTGCCAGCAACTGCTGGCCCTGGCCCGCGCGGCGCAGCTCCGGCGTCACGCAACCGATGCTGCTGGGCTGCTGCTCGTTGTATCAGCCGGCTGAGCTGCTCGTCCATTGGCGTGCGGCATCCAGGCCAATAAAGGCCATTGCCGGGAACCCCGGCCGATACTTGCAGTGCTGACAGGGGCTCGACAAAGGCGTGGTCATCGCACACCCGTGGCGACGGCTTGATGCCTAGCCAATTCAGTGAGGCCAAGACCCTTGTGGCCTTGAAGGATGCACCGTTGCTCCCCTGTAGGACCGGCCGGTGATCAGCGTCTTGCGTGGCAGTGTTCACCGCCAACGTCGTGGACTGCACCAGGCGTGCGACGTGGTCGCCGCTGTCACTGTCGTGCACTTTCCAGCCGATGATCTTCTAGCTGTACTGGTTCATGACCAGGAACAGATAAAACCAGCGGCCGGTCACACCAGCCGCAGCTCATATCCCAGCACCAAACCTGACCTGGCACAGTCGCGCAGTGCGTGGTCGATGTGCGGTTGGGGGCGGGGTGCGCGTGCTTGCCCACGATGCCGGCTTCGTCCGTGCGCGCAGAATGTGCTAGAAGCCTGACTCTCTGGCGATGTGGCGTCCTCCGTCCGCCAGCACGGGCGCGATACGCGCCCGTGGCGTATCGGCAAACCAGTGCGAGTTGGCAATGTGCAGCACCTTTTCGCGCTCGGCCGCAGTGAGCGCAAGCGAAGTCGTGGAGCGCACTGCCGAGGGGCGGCGGCCACCGCCCAGTCTGTCCTCTCCCAGCGCTGGAAGGTGCGTGTGCTGATGCCGCTCAAGGTGCAGGCGATGGACAATCGTGCTCCGCTCTGACTTGCGCTCTCAACGCCGCTGATCAGGCTCAGACGATCTTGCGGACCGGTCATTCGGCATCGCCTCTGTGGAAGATCGTCTCGAGTTTCTTTGAAAGCACCAGCAGGGCAGAGGTTTCAGCCAGCGCCTTCTCCTTGCGTCGAAGCTCCAGTTCCTGGATACGGCGGCGATCCTGCTTGCTCTGCCGCCCCTATCGACCGGCCCGGCTGGGGTTTGCCAGGCTTTGCTGGGCCGCTTCGCGGCAGCGCACAAGATTATGGGATAGAGGCCATTGGCACGGCGCTAGGCGGTGCTCAGCCAGTGCTTAAGCGTGGCCTCTGATGCGCCAACTTCCAGCGATACCACACTCGGCTTGGCGCTGACTGGTGGCAGCAGTCGAGCTACCACCTTGTCCCTGGATTGCTGTCCGCATCGAGCCACTTTGTTCATTCTTCGCCGTCGCGGGGATGGATTCCATTCGGGCCAAAACTAGTCTGACGTAGGGAGGGGCGGGACTTCACTATCGTGCCCCTGCCACTTCCTCCGCTGCTGCGACCTGCTACGCTGTGGCTACAGTTGTGCGCGCTCCAGGCCCGGCTCCTTGGCGGCTTTCACTGCCCGCAGCAATGCCTGCTGTTTGAACTCGGCGTTATGTCGCTTGCGTTGATACTTCGGAGCACTCTTCTTGCTCAGTTTTCAGGTCACAACTGGTTGCGACACTGAATCATTTAACCGGGTGCCTTTGGAAGAGGGGCAGTATCCCTTGTGCAAGGTCATCCTTTGAAGATTGACAACAGCAAACCGCCCAGGTTTTCCTTGGTCTGGAGGGGGTCTCCGATTGATTATCGAGATGCGTTGAACGTGGCGGTTGAGCCCGAAGCATGAGGTTGATCGCGCTGTCGACTAAAGTTTGGGATGGCATGTGCACAGCACCCAGATAGCTGTAGCGAGCAGGTAGTTCGGCAAGTCCAAGTAGAAGCGTGACGAACTGGCGGGCCGCCAGATGTGGCTGAACGTAGTTGTGACGAATCAGTAGCGATTCCAGCGCTCTGACAAAGCGTGCGCGACGCGCCAGCCAAAAACGGAGTGGCCGCGTTGAGTTGCCGGGCGGCATGGTAAGGAAAGCGACGAAGAGGCGGCGGCAGAAAGGGTTTGAGGCATCTACCAAGAGTGCTTGTGCGACCGTCGACAGGTCTTCCCTGAGCGATCCCGTGGCGGCGGCAACTACCGGTGATGGAGGCAGTGCGTCCATCCACACCTTGACGACCTTGGAATAGAGCTTCGCCTTCGAAGGGAAGTGCAGATAGACCGTTTTCTTTGTGACACCGCTCCGCGCCGCGATCTCATTCATGCACACCTCCATGTAGCCGCGCTCTAGAAAGAGCGAAGAGGCGGTTGTCAGGATATGCAGCTTGCGAGATAGTCGCGGCGACGTCATTCGTGTAGCTCAGCTGATTCTTATTTTTGGCTGGACCAGCGCGTTGGCCCGCTCCGCCAGCCACAGCGCGCTAGCCCTGAATGCCCCATGCAGAAGGAATTGATGGCGTCGGTAGAGATAGGCGTGGCTAATCTGCGCGAACTTGCCTTGGATGAAGCCGCCGCGGAAGAAGCCAAGGCGTCCCAAAGTGCCGAACGCGTTGTAATTGCTTAACGAGACCAAGGAGCCCAGATCTCGGAAGTGGAAAGCCGGGACGGGAGTGCCTTGGCGCAGACACCTAGGCAAGTGTTTGACCAAGTGCTGTGCCTGCTGATTAGCTACCTGTGCCGTGGCAGGCAGCGGACGCTCACCTCCCTGTGGTATGAGGCTTGCACAGTCACCGATGGCGTAAATGTGGCGTCGGCCATTGACGGCCAGGTTCTCGCCAATTACCAATTGACCGGCACGATTGATTTCCAGCTGACCATCGTCAGGGGGGACGGCGCAGATGCCTGCTGCCCATACCTTGAGATGCGCGTCAACTCGAGAACCATCTTGCAGGACGAAGCCGGTTGCATCAGCCGCGACGACTCCTACGCCGGTCATGATGCTGATACCAAGCGCCTCAAGTTGTGCCGCAGCAGATCGTGCAATGTTTTCTGGAAAGGCGCTAAGGATACGAGGTGAGCCATCCAATAGTGTGATCTGCATTCGTTCGCGCGCGTCTTCTATGCCTCCATAAGCCGAGGCAATCTCCATCAGGCGGCTGAGCTCGGCAGCAAGCTCCACGCCGGTGGCTCCGCCCCCCACAATGGCGATGTCGACGCGCTCGCCGGTGATGTAACTACGAGCCAGGTTTGCTCGCAGCTCGGTGTTGAATTCCTCAGCCTGTTGCTGACCGTCAATGAAGTAGCAATGTTGCTTCACCCCAGGCGTATTGAAGTCGTTCGCTTGGCTCCCATGAGCGAGTATCAACTCATCGAAGAATTCGTCGCGCTCCTCGGCCACGCGCGTCGCGCCAATGTCAAGAGGATGGAGTCGGATAGAGCCCCTCGCTGTGTCGATACTCTTTAGACTTCCGGGAACAAATTCGAAGTGATTTTTGTGGGCATGTGTGAGGTATTGAACCTGTTGCTGAAACACGTTCCATGTCCCTGCGGCAAACGTGTGGAGCATGGGCTTCCAGACATGGGTCGGCCCACGATCGACCAAGACCACTTCGGCATCGCCGCGACGGCCCATGCTGCGGCCAAGGCGCGTGGCGAGCAGCAGTCCGGCAACGCCACCACCGACGATTACGATCCGAGGCCTGCGGGTGCTCGTGCTCATTTGTCCTCCAGTAGTACCGCGAAAACTCTGTTCAAAAGACGCACGACCCCTTCCTGGTCCCTTTGTGGTTCCACGATAGATCTCATCGCCAGTCCTTGCACCACAGCCGCGATCAACGTTACGCGCAGCCTGACTTCTTCTTCGGGAAGCTTCGACAGCGAGCCGATGCGGTGGATCAGGTCTGCGAATTGATCTCCAATGGCGCGGTCGCTGCGTTGGAGGATTTGGGCAATGGTTGGGTTTCGCGCGGATTCCGCAGCGAGCTCCAAGATCAATCCCACCACAGCAGGATCACTGTTCTGCTGCACAACACCGGCGGTTTGTCGGGTCAGGCGGGCGACTAGGCTTCCGCCTTCCGTGTCATCAGCGAGCTGTTGCACCAAGGTAGCCATGTTGTCTTGCTCACGATCGGCAATGGCCTCAACGATTGCTTCCTTGTTGGCAAAGTAGTGGTAGATGTGCCCGGCACTCATGCCGGCGGCGCGCGAGATGCGGGCGATGCTGCTGCCATGAAATCCCTCGAGCCGGAAGCACTCTGTGGCTGCATCCAATACTTGTCGACGGCGGAGATCCGATTTCGCCTCGTCGGCCTTGTCACTCAACTCATTCATGTGGACAACTCCGGCGCGTGTATTGCGCCTATCTGTGGTTGGCAAGTATAGTATGAACGTTCTAGAATGAACATTCAATCTAATTCCGCCCCTTTCGTGAAGGTCACATGAAGACTATTGAAACGTTGGCATTGGCGGCAGCGCTTGCTATCTGCCTGGGCGGCTGCCGCCCCCAAGACGCTGCACCTCCGCCTCAGAGTCCGCCCGAAGTCACCGTGCAGACTGTGGAGTCCACGCCCGTGCTGCTCACCACCGAGTTGCCGGGACGCACGCAGCCCTATGTCATTGCGGAGGTGAGGCCACAAGTTGGAGGAATTCTCCAAGCGCGTCTTTTCGAAGAAGGTGCGACGGTTACGGAGGGGCAACCGCTGTATCAGATTGACCCGGCCCCATATCGCGTGGCCTTGGCGCGTGCGACGGCAAGCTTGGAGACGGCTAAGGCTCGGTCCGACCGTTACGAGCGGTTGAATGAGAGCCAAGTCATCAGCCATCAGGATTGGGACGATGCTCGATCGGAATACCTTCAAGCCAAGGCGATGGCGGATTCAGCCCGCATCGATTTGGGCTATACGCGTATCACGGCCCCGATCACTGGCCGGGTCGGACGATCTTCGTTGACGCAGGGAGCTCTGCTCACGGCAAACCAAGCCAGTCCTCTGGTGACTGTGCAACAGTTGGATCCGATTTATGTAGACATTGTCCAGCCTTCCACAGCCATTCTCCGGCTTAAGGAGGAGCTCGCCGCTGGGAGGCTCAAAGGCGCGGGGGACGGTCAGGTTCTGGTTGATTTGAGCCTGGAGAACGGTCGAGCCTTCGCGCATCAGGGGCGCTTGCAATTTTCCGAGGTCAGTGTGGATGAGGGCACCGGCGCAGTCACTCTGCGCGCCGTCTTCCCCAATCCCGATGGACTCCTGCTGCCGGGCATGTTTGTGCGGGCGTCGCTAACGGAGGGTGTACGCGAAGGAGGCATTGTGGTGCCGCAGCGTGCCGTTTCGCGTGACAACGAAGGTAAGGCGTGGGCACTGGTGGTCGGACCGGACAACAAGCTCGAGCAGCGCTCTGTCGTTGTAGACCGCCCACTGGGGAGCGACTGGCTGGTAACAGGCGGGCTCAAGCCAGGCGACCGGCTCGTGGTAGATGGAGGGCAGCAAGCGAAGCCAGGGGTCGAGGTAAAGCCCTTGCCGGTGTCCGCCAAGGTTGCTCCCGCCGCCAGAGCGACCGCGCCAACCCCGCCCAAGACAGAGGGCTGACATGTCCAGATTCTTTATTGATCGCCCCATCTTTGCTTGGGTGATTGCGATTGTTGTGATGGTGGCCGGTGTGCTAGCCATCCGCACGCTGCCCATCAACCAGTACCCGAATATTGCGCCGCCCGCCATCCAGATCAGCGGCGTCTATCCCGGTGCGTCCGCTCAGACCGTGCAGGATACTGTCGTTCAGGTCATTGAGCAGCAGCTCAACGGTCTCGACAATCTTCGCTACATCAGTTCTGCTGGCAATGCAGATGGTAGCTTCGCAATCACTGTGACGTTCGAGCAAGGCACTGATCCCGACATTGCGCAGGTGCAAGTGCAAAACAAGCTGTCATTGGCAACGCCACTTGTGCCCGATGAAGTTCAGCAGCAGGGTATCCGCGTCGCGAAATTCCAAATCAACTTCATGCTGGTCGTTGGCCTGATTTCGACCGACAACAGCATGAGCGCCTATGACTTGGGTGACTACGTTGTTTCCAACCTCCAGGATCCCCTTTCACGCACGAAGGGTGTGGGCGACTTCTTGGTCCTTGGTGCTCAGAACGCGATGCGAATCTGGTTGGATCCGGCCAAGCTCAATAGCTTTGGTCTAACGCCACTGGATGTAAGCAACGCCATTCGTTCGCAGAACGTCCAGATCTCATCGGGCCAACTCGGCGGGCTGCCGACCCTGGATGCGGTTGAGCTTAACGCCACTGTCGTGGGCAAGACGCGGTACCAAACGGCTGAGCAGTTCGAGAACATCTTGCTCAAGGTCAATCCAGACGGATCCCAGGTGAGACTGCGCGAAGTGGCGACGGTGAAGCTCGGCGCGGAGAATTTTGCGATCCAAGCAAAATACGCCGGATCGGAGGGCGGGGGCAAGCAGGTTCCCAGCGCGGGCGTGGCGCTGAGACTGGCAACCGGCGCCAATGCGATGGAGACCATGGAAGCGGTACGAACCACCCTGAAGGACCTGGAGCCGACGTTCCCCAAGGGTCTCAAGGTCGTGTACCCGTATGACACAGAGCCGGTCATCAGCACTTCAATCGAAGGCGTGGTTCATACGTTGATTGAGGCGATCGGCTTGGTGTTTGTGGTTATGTATCTGTTCCTGCAGAACTGGCGCGCCACGCTGATTCCCACTCTGGCGGTCCCCGTCGTTCTGTTGGGCACGTTTGGCATCATGGCGGCGTTTGGATTCAGCATTAATATTCTGACCATGTTCGGGCTCGTGCTTGCCATCGGCCTCCTCGTCGATGACGCCATCGTCGTAGTGGAGAACGTCGAGCGACTCATGGTGGAGGAGGGGCTTCCGCCTGTAGAAGCCACGCGAAAGTCGATGGACCAGATCACGGGCGCGTTGGTCGGCATCGGTTTGGTACTGTCTGCAGTATTTGTTCCCATGGCATTCTTTGGTGGATCCACGGGCGTTATCTACCGACAGTTCTCTATCACTATCGTCTCTGCAATGGCGTTGTCGGTGCTTGTGGCTATCGTCTTCACGCCAGCGTTGTGCGCAACGATTCTAAAGCCTGCCAGTGCCGATCACCACGAGAAAAAGGGCTTCTTCGGCTGGTTCAACGGTTGGTTTGATCGCATGGCCGATCGGTATCAAGGGCGAGTGCGCTGGATCCTCGGGGCCAGGAAGAGGGGTATGGTGGCATTCCTGATCATCGTAGGCGGACTTGTTGTTCTTTTCCCAATGTTGCCGACGTCGTTCCTGCCGGACGAGGACCAGGGCATCTTGGCGGTTCAAGTTCAGATGCCTGCAAACAGTAGCGTGGCACGCACCCGCGAAGTTCTGGAGCAGGTGACGAGTTACCTGATGCAAGAAGAAAAGGATACCGTTGCCTCGATCATGACTGTGGAGGGTTTCAACTTCGCGGGGCGTGGCCAAGGCTCTGGCATGGCCTTTGTTCAGTTAAAGCCTTGGGGAGAGCGCACTTCCAGCGTATTTGACTTGGCCGGACGTGCGATGGGTCGCTTCTCGAAGATCAAGGAAGGCACAGTCATCGCGTTTGCACCACCGGCCGTGCTGGAGTTGGGAAGCGCAACTGGCTTCAATCTGTTCTTGGAGAACCGGGGTGGATTGAGCCATGACCAACTGATGAAAGCCAGGGATCAGTTCCTCGGCATGGCTGCTCAAAGCCCTGAGCTTTTCATGGTTCGCCCTAATGGTATGAACGATGAACCACAATTCCAGATCGCCATCGACGACGAGAAGGTGCAGGCACTTGGCTTGAGCTTGGCGGACGTTAATAGCACCATGTCCGCTGCCTGGGGCTCAGCCTACGTCAATGACTTCATTGACAAGGGGCGTGTGAAAAAGGTGTTCATTCAGGGCGTTCCGGAGGCCCGAATCAACCAGGAAGATTTCGACAAGTGGTACGTACGCAATAACGAAGGTCAGATGGTCTCGTTCGCATCCTTTGCGTCCGGGAAGTGGATCTATGGCTCGCCTAAGTTGGAGCGTTACAACGGCGTTCCGGCGGTGGAGATCTTGGGTTCACCCGCGCCAGGCAAGAGTTCTGGCGATGCCATGAGAGCGGTTGAGGAGATCGCCTCTTCGCTGCCGGACGGTGTTCGTTTGGCATGGACTGGCCTGTCCTATGAGGAGCGCCTGTCTGGGGATCAAGCTCCGGCGCTCTACGCCATCTCGCTACTGATCGTGTTCTTGTGCTTGGCTGCTTTGTATGAGAGCTGGTCCATTCCGTTCTCTGTCCTTCTGGTCGTGCCCCTGGGCGTAATCGGCACCGTCGTTGCTACGCTGCTTCGGGGTTTGGGAAATGACGTCTTCTTCCAAGTGGGGCTCTTGACCACGATCGGGTTGGCGGCGAAGAACGCAATCTTGATTGTAGAGTTCGCCAAAGACTTGGTTCAGCGCGACGGAATCAGCTTGGTTGATGCAGCGGTACAGGCCGCCCGGCTGAGGCTGCGGCCCATCATCATGACCTCCTTGGCTTTCACTGTAGGCGTTATTCCCCTGGCCGTGGCGACTGGCGCCAGCTCTGGGAGTAAACACGCCATCGGCACAGGTGTGATCGGAGGCATGGTGAGCGCGACAGTCTTGGCTGTTTTCTTCGTTCCGTTGTTCTTTGTCGTGGTGGCTACGCTCTTCCAGAAGAAGGAAAAGTAGAGTCTCGCGACGTTCAGTGGATCGTCGGTGCGAAAGCAAGCATCGACGATCCAGAGGACGGTCTAAGCAATCAGTGGATGCAGGTCATCCATAACTCGATGAGAAGCGGTATGAACGACTGGATTCGGGTCATTATCCTGAAGAATTCTGATCCAAGAGCATCAGCGGCGGTATCCGATGGCACTGACAGCGATCGTATTGAGACTATCAATGCCGTGATGCATAGACGAACGGCTGAGCGTCTATCCAACCCTTTGATCGCGTCCTCTTGGCGGCTCAAGGAAAGTGGCGAAGGCGCGCAGGATGAAACTGCCGCGGTTCATTGTCGACTGCTGTCCCGCTTAGGGGGACTCTCCGGCGGTAATTGTCCCGACACCGATGCCGACGGCAAGCAATGGATCGTGACGCTGACCCATAGTCGTAAAGCGCATTGCGGGTCAACGGAACATGTTGCTTCCCTAATAAAGCGTCTCAACTTCGGGTCGTTCTCTTATCAAAGCAGACCGCCACAAGTAATTTCAGGCGGTAAGAGGGCTAAATTGACACCTTCCGAAGCGGCGCTGTTGGAGCTCCTCTTGGCCCGTGCGGGTCAAGTGGTCAGTAGATCGGAAATGCTGAGCTTGGTGGCTCCGCTGCAATCTGATCTCCGAGCCGTCGACCGAGTTATCTGTCGATTGAGGCGCAAACTCAACGCTGTTGATGAGGAAAATGCCAACATCCTCCACACCGAGCTTGGGCAGGGGTACATCCTACTTGTAGGCGATGCACAAGGGATCTAGCGGCTATGGCCGCGCTCGAGATCTCTATCACTGCGCGGGGCAGATATATTTAGAGGGATGGTCTGAGCAAATCTGCGCGAAATCCGCTGGTAGGGTAGGCCGCTTGCCGGCAATCTTGACGCCTATCAGGCACAAGTTGAAGGTCCATGCAGCTGACATTCGGTGGTGGGATTACCGCAACGTTTTCGCTTGCATGCCTTCGCTGACGTCACCGATGGCGCGCCGCAACTCGCTCAGGTGGTGGGACCCGCGTCTCCCGTAAAAGCAGAACCAGCACGCCCCCCACCGCCGCGACAAGGGCAAGCGTCAGGTGTGTAGCTGACATGAGCTTGCCGCATGCCGAGCGCTCCACGCTCGGTCTGATCCGCCTCGGAGAGCGGGCCCTCATGGGCAGTGTTGGACAAGGTCGGCTCAGCCGGGCGGACCGCCTTCGCGGATGCAGCGGTAGTCGTGCTGATGACCCCGGCCGATGGCAAGGCCTATGAATTGGTCGGCAAGGATCTGCCTGCAGCCGACTACACGGTGGTCATGGTCGGCGCCCCTGTTCTTGCTCCGTGGTCTGAAGTGCTCGTTTCGTTTCACGTAGCAGCCGGCAAGGGCGCTTTGTTCGATGACGGCCCTGCGCTGTCGAAGCTGACGGGCAGCCCCGCCGCGTCATTGAAGGAGTCTGTGGCTGCCGCGCTCAATCAAGTATGGCGGACGAGAAGGCTAGGCTGTTGTTCCTGGTGCCAGTTCAGACAGGTCTTGATAGCGAATGCGGTCTAAGGTTGGCTGCGCGCCGGCAGCACAAGCCGGGGCTTGCCAAGCACGTGAGACGCTATCTGCGATGCGAACGGTCGTGTTAAGAAACGGACCCCGAAGCAAGACAGCTTATTGAAAAAGCCTGGTACCACGGTGCGCTTGCCGTTTAGCATCGCGCGGATGGTGGCATGAGCTACGAACTCCGCACTATTCATGGACGCGTTCGCGATCCAGGAGTAGTCGCCGCCGCCGGACTCGGCATGGAATGCGGTTCTCGTGCCGCCCGGGCAGACGCATGTGACCGACAGCTGCGTGCCGCGGTGCTCGTCGTGCAAGCCCTCGCTGAAGTTGCGGACGAATGCCTTCGACGCCGCATACAGCGCCATATTCGGCACGGACTGGTATGCGCCGGTCGACGAGATATTCAGCATGTACGCGGGGGTGATACTTGTCTTGCGCGCATCGACGAAGCACCGCGCGAGGGCGACCAGCGAGGTCATGTTCAGTTGAATGAGTTCGGCGTCGCGCGCCCAATCGACCTCGTCGAACCGACGGAAATAGCCGAACCCGGCGTTGTTGATCAAGATGTTGATCGGACCATTCGCGTTCGCGGCGTCCCACAATGCGCGCGCGGCGTCGGGCTTGCCTAGATCTGCGGTGACGATCTCGACCTTCACACCCGTGCAGCTTGCAGCGACCGCATCGAGTGCCTTACGGCGCCGTGCCGTCAGCACGAGATCGACGCCGAGCGCCGCGAGCTCGCGCGCAATTGCTGCGCCAATACCGCTGGAAGCACCAGTCACCAGGGCGCGCCTTCCCAGGCTGGCGGTTGTCGTTGAACTCAAGATCGTTCTCCCTGTCGTGCAGTCGGGGCAGGCTGGCTACTACCGGCCCGCAGAAGTATTCGCATCGAAGATGCTGGCGGATTCAAGCTGCAGCTACCGTACTTGCACTACGACCTTGCCTTTGGCACGTCCGCCGTCCACGTAGGCCAACGCTTTGTCGGTGTCCTGAAGCGGAAACACTTTGTCGACGACTGGGCGGATGGCGCCTGCTTCGACGAGGGACGCGATCTCGCGCAACTGCGCCCCATCGGCCCGCATGAAGACGAATGTGTATTGGCTCCCTTTCTTCTTCGCCTTGTTCCTGATACCGAAACTCAGCAGGCGAAGCACTTGTTTGAGCGGCCAGGCCAGTCCACGCGCGGCGGCGAACGCCGGAGTAGGTGGCCCCGAGATGGAGATGAGATGTCCGCCCGGCTTGAGCACCTGGAGCGATTTGTTCAACTCGTCGTTGCCCAGGCTGTTCAGAACCACGTCATAGTCACGCAATACGGTAGTGAAGTCCTGCTTCTTGTAGTCGATGACGACATCCGCGCCCAATGCCTTCACCCAGTCGATGTTGGCCGTACTGGTGGTCGTGGCCACAAACGCACCAAGGTGCTTGGCCAACTGGATGGCAATGGTGCCGACGCCGCCCGAGCCGGCTTGGATCAGCACCTTCTGTCCCTTCTTCAGCTTCGCTGTTTCCACCAGCGTCTGCCAGGCCGTCAGCGCCACCAGGGGAAGGGAGGCGGCCTCGGCCATGCTGAGATTGCTGGGCTTCAAGGCCAACGACGATTCCTTGACGGCGATGCGTTCGGCGAAGGTGCCGATGCGGTCGTCGTCAGGGCGCGTATAGACCTCGTCACCAACTTTGAAGCTCCGAACGCGAGCACCAACCCGGATGACCGTACCGGCCACGTCGTTGCCCAGAATCAGGGGGAAACGGTAGGGAAGAATCAGTTTGAACTCGCCGCTCTTGATCTTCGAGTCCAGCGCATTGACGCTGGCCGCGTGAACCTGGATCAGGACATCGTCGTCCCGTACTTCGGGTTCCGGCATTTCGCCGATGCGTCCAGCTTCTTTCTTTCCGTAGCGATCAATGATGAATGCTTGCATGATAGGACTGTTCTCCAGCAGTTTTTGAATGAATGGGCTCGGGGGCAGTCCGCAAGATGCTCATGAGCCTTGGCGCTCGTATCGAGGTTGGTGCAGCGCTCAGTCATTGAGGAAGCGAAGCGCCTTGGGCACGAACTCGCTGTGGTACTGGAAAATCCCGCCATGCCCGGCGTCTGGGTAGATGACCAGTTCCGCGCCGGGAATGCGACGCGCCATGTCATGGCTGTTCAAGGTAGGCACCATGATGTCGTTGTCACCATTGGCGATCAGTACCGGGATGCTGATGCTGCCGAGATCCTGCGGCGGCTGCAGGCCCCAGGCCTTGATCGCCTTCAATTGTCGCAGGAAGGCGCCGGCTGTCGGGCCCTTGTCCCGGTTCGTCTTACGCTCCTTCAGTCGCTGCAGGAAAGCCCTCGCGGCTTGCCGGCCGTTGGCCGTGGCGGTGAAGAAGAGGTAGGTCTTCGGATCCCGCAGCGTCAGCAGGCCCTTGATCATCAGTGGCCAGGAGATCGCCCCGACCTGGTCGATTCCTTGGCCGCCTGCCGGCCCGGTGCCGGTCAGGATAAGTCTGCGCACCAGGTCGGGGGCTTTCAGTACGATGTCCTGCGCCACGAATCCTCCGAGGGAGAAACCGAGCAGATCGACCTTCTCGAAACCCAGTGCATGGATCAGAGCGATCACATCCCGTGCCATCGCATCGATGGTCACGGGCGCCGCTCCGTCTGAAGCGCCGATCCCCCGGTAATCGGTGGCAATGACGCGATGCTTGCTGGCAAGACCATCGACGATTCGCGGGTCGAAATTGTCGAGGACGGCACCCCAGTGGTTGAGCAGGATCAGCGGCACGCCATTGCGTGGCCCCAGGTCACGGTACGCAAATGCGGTCCCGTCGACTTGGATGGATCGGGTGGGACTGTCGATGTAGGACATGATTGATCCTGGGTGCTTGTCGGCAGGGGGGCATCGGCGCTGCGTCATCTCGCCGGATGACCACGATTTTCATGGGGAGATTTGTCCCTGTGAGCTTGCCAGACAGAACTTCAGCCACGTCAGATCGTCAGGAAACCCAAGAGACCTAAAAGCAGCAGCACCGCTGTCGGCAACAGCGCGTGCTTGTACTCTGCGTGGCGCAGCAGTGTGCCAATGGCAGCCAGCATCACCACCCCGCCAAGTGCGCAGCCTCCCAACCGTGTTGAGACAAAGACAAGAAAGATCGCTATCAAAAACTCCAAAGCGGCGGTCACGCGATGGAACCAGTTGGGATAGCCCCATCGAGCATACTCCGCACGCAGATTCGCTGGGCCTAGCCAATTGCCGATGGCCCCTACGACGAAAAAGATCGACAGGCCCCATGCCAGCAGGTCATGGACTGCATAACCAAGGATCATCTTGACGCTCCGATAACAAGGGCGAAGGAGGTGGCGAACACGATCACGCGTTCACATCGACGATGGTGCGCCCCTGGACCTTCCCTTCGAGTACACGGCTGGCGACTTCAGGAACATCGGCAAGACCGACCACCTGCGTCGTTCTGGCAAGCTTGCTCAGGTCCAGATCGGTGGCCAGACGTGCCCATGCCTGCAGCCGCACGTCCTGCGGCGCATTGACCGAATCGATACCAGCCAGGGTGACGTTGCGTAGGATGAAGGGCAGAACCGATCCGGGCAGATCCGCGCCCTGTGCGAGCCCGAAGGCCGCAACCACGCCGCGATAGCGGGTCTGCGCCAGGACGTTCGCCAACGTGTGGCTGCCCACTGAGTCGATGGCGCCTGCCCAGCGTTCCTTCGTGATCGGTGCCCCAGGTGTGGACAGAGTGTGCCGGTCGATGATCTCGCTCGCGCCCAAGGCCCGTAGGTACTCTGTCTCTTCGAGACGCCCAGTCGAGGCAATGACCCGATAGCCGAGTCTGGACAGCAGTGCGATGGCGACGGATCCTGCGCCGCCGTTTGCGCCGGTAACCAGGATATCTCCGTGGTCAGGCGTCAGGCCGCCATGTTCCAATGCCAATACGGACAACATTGCTGTGTAGCCTGCGGTCCCGATAGCCATGGCATCACGGGTCGAGAAGACTTCAGGAATCTTGACCAGCCAATCGCCGCTCACTCGCGCTTTCTGTGCGAAGCCGCCATGGTGGGTCTGGCTCAGTCCCCAGCCATTGGCCAGCACACGGTCGCCGGCGGCAATGCCCGGATAGCTGGAGGTTTCCACGACGCCGGCAAAGTCGATTCCCGGGATCAGCGGAAACTTGCGGATGACAGGTGACCGGCCACTAAGTGCCAGCGCATCCTTGTAGTTCACGGTCGAATACTCGACCGCGATCGTGACATCGCCTGGCATCTGGTCTTCTTCCTTGAAATCTACCAGGTGGGTCAGAATGGTCTCGCCCGTCTGGTTGGCGACGAGTGCTTTGAATGTCATGGTCATGTCTCCTTGATGGAAGGGGGAGTGATGTCCTGCGCATCACGCCGAGAGGTCAGAAGGACCGATGGAAACCCGAGTTCGCTGCCGGATGCGGTACTTATTGGGGCGCACGCAGGCGTCGCGTACGAAGCGTGCCCCAGCCGCTACTGAGCGCAGACTTCAGGAACGCTGACAGCCCACTCTCGTGGGGACGCGGCTCTTTGCCCTTTGCAACGCGTCTGAGCTGGCGCGTGTACCAAAGAATCTCCATGATTCCCAATCGGTCAACAGCCTTGAGACCGGTCTTGATCGGACGCACCTGTTGCAGGCTGTCGCGCCCTTGCAGCAAGGCCGAGGGGGCATCGGGATCGATCGCCAGCAGTCGCGCCAAGCCAATCAGGTCCAGCGCACCGGAGCGAAGGGCAGCGTTCATGCCCGCGGCCGTACGGAAACCGCCAGTGACCATCAGCGGCAGTTTCACGGTGGCACGCACCTTCTCGGCGAATTCTAGGAAGTACGCCTCTCGGGCTTCGGTAGACGCTTTCTTGGGGCCTTGCATAGCACCGTTCATGGCCGGGGCCTCGTAGGTGCCGCCGGAGATTTCGATCAGGTCGATGCCTGCGTCGGCCAGTGTGCGGATCGTCTCGATCGATTCTTCTTCGGTGAAGCCACCACGTTGAAAGTCGGCCGAGTTGAGCTTGATTCCCACGGGAAAGTCGGTACCGACGTGGCGGCGGATTTCCGCATAGACGGCCAGGACGAAGCGGCGCCGCTTCTCGGGACTACCGCCCCACTCATCGCTGCGGCGATTGTGGTGCGGGGACAGGAACTGGTTGATCAGATAGCCATGAGCCCCGTGGATTTGCACACCGCTGAACCCGGCCTTCTTGCAGATGGCTGCACTGCGCCCGAAGCGTTCGATGATGTCCTGGATCTCCGACGTTGTAGCCTCGCGCGGGGTCGCGAAGAATGCCGCCATGTCCTCGCGGAACGGCACAGCCGACGGGGCTAGGTTGTGAACGTTAAGGCCCTTGGTCGATTGTTTGCCTGGGTGGTTGAGCTGTGCCCAAATGGCCGTACCTTGCCCGGTCGCTGCTTGTGTCCACTGCCGCAGGACAGACAAGTCGGCCTCGTCCTCGATTACCACGTTGCCCGGCTCGCCAAGCGCGCGGCGGTCGATCATGACATTGCCTGTCATGATCATCCCCAGGCCCGACGCAGCCCACCTTGTGTAAAGCCGAACCAGGTCCGGCGTGGGGCGATTGTCATAGGTGCCCAAGGTCTCGCTCATAGCGGCTTTGACCAAGCGGTTGCGCAGCACGCTGCCATTGGGCAGGTGAAGGGGGCGGCTCAGTAGATTTGCTTGCATGGCTAGCTCAGAACGCGGTGCGATCATAAGGAGAGATGACTTTCGGTGGCTGCAGGAACGCGGTCAGGCCTTGGAACCACATCACCTCCGAGAAGTCGCCGCAGATGGTCAATTCCTGGCTGCCCAAGCCACGCAGGAACGCGGCTTGGCTGTCCTTGGCCGACAGGATCGCGAAGCCCTTTGCGGCATCGGTGAAGTTCAGTGTGAACTGAGGATTCTCTGCCAGGCCCGCCACGGAGCGGAGCGTGCCATCGCTGACCACATAGTGGCGGCCCACGTTCGATGTGGTGCGGATCTGAAATACCAGACGCTTGCCGGTGATGTAGCGTGCACAGTCGGGGTTGTGCTTGATCTGTCTCTTTAGGAGTTGGGCGAATGCCCATAGCAGAAACTTGAACTTGAGCATGACGTGGGCCTTTGAATGCGGAATCCTGGATCTGGGTCGATGCGTGTAGGGGCCGTCACTCGTCCAAGAACCGAACCACGTGGTCCAGGAAGCGCTGCGGGTACTGGAACTGTGCGCCATGCCCTGCATCTGGGTAGATGAAAAGCTGTGCATTCGGCAGGTTGCGGGCCATGTAGAACGAGTTGATGCTCGGGATCATCACATCGTGCACGCCGTTGAGGATGAAGGTCGGCTGCTGGATGCCACGCAGGTAGGAAAAGGGGTCGTCTTCCGACAGCCTGGACAGGTACAGCATGTTGGCCTCGATCTGGGCGTCGGTGACTTCGGGTGACGACGGTGGATCCTGGTCGACGCGCTGATGCCGTCGCTGCCAGAACTGGCGCGCGGCCTGCTTGGCCTGCTCCGATCGACCGAAGAACAGGTACGCGAAGTCTTCGAAGGTGGGAACCGGCCGTGGCGCTGTGGTCAGCACCTGCGGCTCCATATCCGGGACGCCGCCGCGCGGCCCGGTGCCAAGCAGCATCAGCTTGCGGACTAGTTGGGAATGACGCCAGGTCAGGTCCAACGCTTGGAAGCCACCCAGCGAGAAGCCCAACACGTCGATTCTGTTCAACCCCAGCGCGCGAACGAAGGCGGCTGCGTCATCGGCCATGTCCTCGATGCGGGTTCGCGGTTGGCCACTGGACGAGGCGACACCTCGGCCGTTGTAGAGAATGACTTCGCGGCCGTGGGCAAGGCCATCAGTCATCAACGGGTCCCAATGATCCATGCCGCCGCGGAAGTGCTGCAGAAGCAACAGTGGCGGCGGCGCGGAATCGGCGTTGCCCCAGCGACGGTAGGCGAACTTGTCGCCGTTTACCTTAATGAAGCGAGTGGGCGCGGTCAGGTGAGTGACGGTCATTTTCAGATCATGTCAGAGCGAATTCCAGTAATGATGTCGAGCATCATCTTTAATGTCAATGTCTTTGATGATGAGCGACATCAATGTATGGTGTTGGTTTCACTGCTGGCAGATCCTGAGGGATTCTTGAGATGAAGGTCACCAAAGCGCAGGCACAGGCCAGCCGAGCGCGCATTGTCGAGACGGCGTCCCATCTGTTTCGCGAGCGGGGTTATGACGGGGTTGGGATCGCGGATTTGATGGCATCTGCCGGCTTCACTCACGGCGGCTTCTACAAGCATTTCGGGTCCAAAGCTGACCTGATGGCGGAAGCAGCGCGCTGCGGCTTTGAGCAGGGCACTGCCAAGGCGGAGGGCATTGATGCGCAGGGATTCGTCAGCTACTACCTGTCCCGAAAACACCGAGACGATCGCGGCGACGGTTGCACGATGGCAGCGCTGTGCGGAGACGCGGCGCGTCAAACGGAGTCAACCAAGGATGCATTTGCGACCGGCGTTGAAGGCATGCTGGATACCCTTGCAAACGGGTCCGACGAACCAGAAGACGGCGCGCTTGACGCCGATCGCGCCAGACGCATTGGCGTGATTGCGCAGGTTGTTGGCGCATTGGTGCTGTCGCGGGCGTGTCCTGACGATTCACTGCTCGCCGATGAAATTCTTGATGCTTGCCGTACCGAAGTCCTGACCCGGCTGCCCAAGCGGACGAGGGGCGAACCCTCGTGCTCAGAAAAGCTTTGACGAGGGAGACAGCGATGCCCCTTCTATACCTGGATCATCTGACACCCGGTCAGCGCTTCATCGGAACCACTCGAATTCGGCTCGAAGAGGATCAGATCAAGATGTTTGCCACCGAGTTCGATCCCCAGCCGTTCCACCTGGATGAATCTGCCGCCGGCGCATCGATCTTTCGCGGCCTCGCTGCGAGCGGGTGGCACACGGCGGCAGTCACGATGCGGCTGCTCGTGGAGAGCGACTTCAAGCCAGCCGGTGGCATCGTCGGTGCGGGCTTCGATGAACTGCGCTGGCCCCTGCCCATGAGGCCCGGCGAGGAGTTGCGTGTGGAATGCGATGTGCTGGAGGTGCGACCGTCAAAAACGCGTCCGGAGCAAGGCCTGGTCAAGGTGCGCACGACGACGCTGAATCAAGATGGGAAAGCCCTGCAGATTTCCGTGGGCAATCTCGTAGTCCCGCGGCGCGTGGAATGACCGCACCGGTCTCGACGCGACCAAACGACACCTACAACATCCTCTCGATCGATTCAACGGAGCACAGCATGAAATACACCCCCTTTGGAAAGACAGGCTTGCGGGTTTCTCAAGTAGCACTCGGCACTGGCAACTTTGGCACGGGCTGGGGCTATGGCGCCGATCCCGATGTCAGCAAAGCGGTCTTCAACGCCTATGCCGAAGCCGGTGGCAACTTCATCGACTCGGCGGACGTCTACCAGTTCGGCCAATCCGAGGAGTTGCTCGGAGCTTTGCTGGAAGGCCGTCGCGAGGATTTCGTGCTCGCCACCAAATTCACCAATGGTGCCGCTCCCGGTGCCAACCGGCTGGTCACCGGCAACAGCCGCAAGGCCATGGTCGCGTCCGTCGAGGCAAGCCTGAAGCGGCTCAGGACCGACCGCATCGACATCTACTGGGCCCACCACCCCGATGGAATCACCCCCGTCGAGGAAGTCATCCGTGGCTTCGAGGACTTGACCCGCGCAGGCAAGATCCTCTATGCCGGCCTGTCGAACTTTGCTGCTTGGCGACTTGCACGTGCAGTGACCGTGGCCGAGCTGACGCGCGCGGTTCCTATCGCGGCTGCTCAATTTGAACACAGCCTGGTCCATCGCGAGCCCGAGGCCGAACTGTTCCCCGCGTCACATGCGCTTGGGCTTGGAGTCGTGACCTGGTCACCGCTGGGCGGAGGCATGCTGACCGGCAAATATCGGCAGGGCGAGCAGGGCAGGGCCGAAGGCTTCGGGGGCCGTGTGTTTCAGGCGGAGAACTCAGCGCAGCGCACGAAGGTGCTTGATACCGTGCTTCAGGTAGCGGCGGAACTCGGCGCAAGCGCAGGTCAGGTGGCTATTGCATGGGCTGGTACGCACGGCGCGGTGCCAATCATCGGACCTCGATCGCTCACCCAGCTTAATGAAAATTTAGGCGCTCTGTTGGTCGAACTCTCAAGCGATCACATCAGCCGCCTAGACGTCGCGAGCAACTTGATCGCTTCAACGCAAGAACGGACCCCGGTTGCTTGGGCAGATCGTCCTATGGTTCCTGTTGCCTGATCGGAATGAGGTGGCGTGGACATGGATGTGCCCAAATCAGTGTCTTGGCGCTTTGGGAACTCTTGGTCCACGTCGGTGCGGATGGTAGGTCGCTCAGGGCGGTTTTTCTGGCGCCCGCGATCCGGCGCATTGTGGGGTTGCGAACTTCGGAACCTACTGTTCCACGCCGTTAGAGGTCAACTGGCCTATGTTGGGCATCGGGGCTACCTCAAGTAATGGCCCAAGCGGTCACGCACCATTGCACCAATAGCATCACTCCCCTACGCACGAAGGAGCCCAAGCCGTGGCATACGCGACAATCAATCCGTACACCGGAAAGACACTGAAGACTTTTCCTGATGCAACCGACGCTGAGGTCGCTCAGGCGCTCGATCAAGCGCAGGCCGCATTTGAGAGATGGAAAACCGTGGGATTCGCCGCACGCACGCATGTCCTGCGACAAACTGCGAAGTTGTTGCGAGCTCGATCAAATGAGTACGCCAAGATCCTCACCATGGAAATGGGAAAAGTGTTGGCCGAGGCCGAGGCGGAAGTCGAACTCTCTGCCCAGATTTTGGAATACTACGCTGATAACGCTGAAGGACTGCTCGCGCCGGACAGGCTTCCGAGCAAGCACCCTTCCTACACGGATTGTTGGGTCGAGCATGAAGCTCAAGGAATCTTGCTTGCGATCGAGCCTTGGAACTTCCCCTACTACCAAATCGTTCGTATTGCTGCCCCGCAGTTGGCCGCTGGCAATGTCATTGTGCTCAAGCACGCTTCCAATGTGCCGCAAAGTGCAGCAGCATTCCAGGCGCTCTTCCGAGAAGCTGGCTTGCCTGATGGCGGCTTCACTAACCTGTATGCCAACCGAGACCAGATCAAGGCGATTATCGAAGATCCCAGGGTGCAGGGAGTAGCACTTACGGGTTCCGAGGGTGCCGGGGCGGTGGTCGCTTCCCAGGCGGGAACTGCGCTGAAGAAGTCCACAATGGAGCTGGGTGGTGCGGATGCTTTCGTCGTCCTTGCAGACGCGGACATTGAGAAGGCTGCAAAGTGGGCAGTGATCGGCCGTCACTGGAACGCTGGTCAAGTGTGTTGTTCTTCCAAGCGCATCATTGTCCTTGCTGAGGTCTACGATGCGTTTCTGGAAAAGTACAAGGCGGGCGTTGCTGAACTCAAGGCAGGTGATCCGCTTGATCCTTCAACTTCTCTTGCACCCTTGTCTTCTCAGGCTGCCGCGGATGAGCTCAAGGCCCAGGTGGCGAAGGCAGTCTCGCATGGGGCGAAGGTTGAAATAATCGGTGCCGCCGTTCCGGAGACGGGAGCGTTCTTCCAGCCAGTCCTGTTGAGCATGGAAGAGGACAATCCCGCTTACCGTTGGGAGTTCTTCGGGCCTGTTTCCCAAGTGATTCGCGCCAAAAACGAAGCGGATGCCATCCGCATCGCTAATGACAGCCCGTTTGGTCTGGGGGGCTCGGTTTTCACCCAAGACGTCAAGCGCGGCGTCGAGGTGGCCAAGAAGATCTCCACCGGCATGGTCTATATCAATCATCCGACGGGCGTCGCCGCCGATCTGCCTTTCGGTGGCGTTCGACGTTCTGGCTATGGCCGGGAGCTGGTCGGCTTGGGCATCAAGGAGTTCGTCAATCACAAGTTGATTGCGGTCACCGATATCGATGGGGCGTTCTGATCGTCTGCCGTCTGTCGCGGTACTCCATTCGTTGCTCCTTCGAGAGCGGTTGTGACGGGTAGGTGGGTAGAGTCCTTGGTGGCTGGACAGTTAAGCTGCCGTCTTCTCGCGAGATGCCGCTGAAGGTGTGCGAAGGATTTGCTGGTGCACAGTCAAATATGCACCCTGAAGTGCTGTAGTGGCCATGTGGCCACTACAGCGGAAACCCTGCTACGTCGGCGAAGCGTCACCGCTTTTCAAGCGCGGACATGTGTGGAGTCAGCGCGCACGACCGGACCGAAGGTGGCTGTTCTACTCCCTTCATTGGTGTTGGTCGTTCTGCCGTTCCCTGGGGGCAAGTTGCTTTCTCCCAGTCGGAACGTCTTCCTGAGCAGCGTTTTGTCGCTCTTACCTGGAACAGGTGCTTGGTACGAGAGCGCCGAAACGGTCGCTCCTTCTGTCAATCTCCACCGCTCTGCTGCGTGGCCTCACCCCACAGGGCGAGGCTTGTGTGCGTTAGTGAATCCGAGGATTTAGTTGGCAGGACGCAACACTCCGTCGCCCCTGACTCTGGTCTTGATGGCGGGAACTACTCGCCCTTGATCGCGCCGTGCACGGTATCTAGTACCTGACGCAACTGGCCCACGTCTACCTGGCCTGGCGCCGACGGCGTGCCGATCATGCCGAAGGTCAGGTCACTGCCGAACACTTCGCCGGATAGGCGGGTGATGGCGCCCACGCCGCCCATCGACATGGTGAGCTGCGGTTTGTTTGAATACGTGGCGCGCATCTGCGTGGTGGCATCCAGCAGCGACAGTACGTCAGCGGGGCTCTGCGGCATCACCGCGATCTTCAGAATGTCCGCACCCAGCTGGTCCTGTTGACGCAGCCGCGCAATGATCTCGGCGGTCGGCGGGGTCTTGTGGAAGTCATGGCTGGACATGACCACTTTGATGTTCTTCGCATGCGCCTGGCCAACCAATGCAGTGACCACCTCGGGTTCGCGGAACATCTCCACGTCGAGCAGGTCGATGAAGCCGGCTTGGATGAGCGACCTGTACAGCGCGCCATATTCAGCGTCTGCAATCGGCTTGCTGCCACCCTCTGCCTGGGTGCGGAAGGTCACGATCATCGGCTTGTTGCGCGCCGCCACCGCGACCTGCTTGCCCAGCGCGGCTATGCGGACTGGGTCGGTGGCGAAGTCAAGATAGTCAATACGGAATTCGATGAGATCGGCATCGGCATTCGCGCCGATGATGCGAGCCTGTGCCAGTACCTGTTCAGCGTTTGCACCGGTCGTCGGCACGATAGTTTTCGGTGCGCCTTCGCCGATCACCGTGTTGCGGATGGTGAAGGGAACGGCGTGGCGCAGTGTTACCGGCACGGCAGCTGCGCTCGTGGCTGCTGCTGCGGCTGCCATGGCGGTGGGAGCACCTGCTGCGAGTAGCGGCAGGGCGAGCAGGATGGAGGCGGCAGCACGCTGCGTGATGGTCTTCATAGGATGACTCCAGTGGTTGCAAAAATGCGAATCAGAAGTTGACCTTGGCCTGCAGGCCAAGCGCGAGCACGTTGTCGGTGTTCTTGTAGCGGAATGCGCCGGGGTTGGTGATGTATTGCACGTCGGGCCGCAGCGACAGCCATGGCTTGACCTGGAAGGTGTAGGCGAGCTCCCACAACTCTTCCGCTTGGTTGAGCTCCCAATCGGTGTCTGTGATCAGGCCCTGGGCTTGTTGTTGCAGCTGCTGCTCAAGCAAATGGCGGTTGATCGAGGCGCGCACGTAACCCAGGGCCACGCGATCCTGCGGGCGGCTGTGGAACACCCCGTGGTAGACCATGCCGGCGGAGACCCAGCGGTGCATGACCGAGGTCTGCTGCGACTGTTCGGTGTATTGTGCGAAGACGCTTAGGCCGCCGTTGACCGCGTTGTTGGTCAGCTTCTGGTCGGTCATCACGTAGCCGCCTTCGCGCCGGCGTGCGGTCTGGTCGTTGCGGCTGCCGACCATCTGCTTGTCTGAGGTGTCGTAGTAGTAGCCGATCTTGTAGTGACCCGGGTAATGGCCTCGGTCGGCGGTGCCCGGTGCCCATTCCACTTCCACCGGATACAGGTGGCCGGTAGTGCCCTTTTCGTGCAGGCTCCAGCGGTTCTCTTCCAGGTTGTAGTTGGTGTTGACCAGAACCATGCCGGCGCGCACCGTCACTTCCGGGGTGGGGTGCACGGTCACATGTGTGGCCCAGCGCGGACGTGGCCAGTTGGTCCAGCCCGAGCTGGTGGACAGCGAGATGGGATGGGCGCAAAGGGCGGCGTTCACGAAGTTGGTCATGATCTGGTTGATGCCAAAATCATTGCCCATCACATAGTAGCCGGCCTTCCAGTTCAGCCTGCCGGTGAAGAAGTTCTGGTCATAGCTCAACTCGGTAAGCCGGGTGAACTGATCGCTGTAGATCTCCTGGATGGGCATGTAATCGTTGCCCGCCAGTTCGCCAGAGGTGCTGCGGCCGCGACGATCGTTGACGGTCAGGTGGAACCGCGCGTCGCCCCAATAGTCGGTGAGCTTGCCCATATCCAGGTCGACACCGACTTGGGTCTGGAAGGCGTTGCGTGCGCTGTGGTCGATACCGCCGTCGACCACGCCCATGGCCTCGGTGATGAAGCCACCGCGGAAGGACACGCCATTGGCGGCCCATTCGCTGCGCTTGCCATCCCAGTCACCGGTCATGCTCTTGCCGGTATACAGGTCGTCAGCGGCCTGCGCATGCTCAGCGAAGGCGGTGGAAGCAAGCATCGCGGCAACCGTGCAAAGTAGCGCGGTTGCCAAGGGCGAGTGCCGGGGCAGGGAACGGGAGAAGGTACAGGTGTTCATGCGCTTGCCTTGGAAAAATGAGGAGAGAAGAAGGAAGAAGTTGGCGTCGTTTCAGCGGCGGCGCGACGGCGCGCGCAGGGCGAGAACACTCCACAGCGCTAGGACCAGGTAGGTGAGCAGGCTCCAGGCAGGCATCGACAGCCCCAAGAAGGTCCAGTCCACCACCGCACATTCGCCTGAGCCGGTGAGAACTTGGCGGAGCACATCGAGCAGTGGCCAGGCCTCGAGCATGTTGGCTAGGTCAGGACCGCATGCGGGCACTCGGTCAGCCGGCAGCAATTGCAGCCATACATGCCGGGTGGCAATACCTGCACCGAGCAGGGCGATGACCACGCTCAGGGCGATGTAGCCGCCGCGTACCGCTAAGGAACGCGGCGAATGCAGGCTGCCCAGGAAATACACGGTGGCCAGCGCCATGAACGCGCCGCGCTGTAGGGTGCACAACGGGCAGGGCGTCAGCCCGCCGAAAAACTGCGTGTACAAGGCGTACAACAGCACCCCGGCACAACCGAGTAGGCCGGCCAAGAACCGCTGCTGGAAGCTCCATGTCAGCGGATTTAAGGCGTAACGGATCCACGGGCCGCGCATGTCGATAGCCTTTGGAAGAAAGAGGGAGGCACCACGCCGGGTGGGCGTGGTGCGCTTGCCGCGCTTAGCGGCGCAGCTTCAGTGGGGCGCTGAGGGGGGAGGTGGCGCCGTCTGCGGTGGTCACCGTGGCAGTCACGTTGGCTGCCTTGCCGGCATCTACCGATGCCAGCGGGAACACGAAGCTGGCGTGGCCCTTGGCGTCCACCGGGACCTGGATGAAGCCCAGGTAGCGCTCGGCCTCGGTCATGCCGGCCTTGCTGTTGGCGAACAGCTCCACCCGGTACAGGCTATCCGGAATGCCTTGGAACTCGCCACGCACGCCGATGCCACCGTTGCTGGCGCCCAGCGTGGAGAGCAGGGTCGGCGCGGCTTGGCCGTGATTGGGCGAGGGCTCGCAGCCATCGATCTGGCCGTCGAGCGCGCAGATGGTCTCCAGCTTGGACGGATCACCTTCTACGCCGCCGCCCCGGTTGCCGATGAATTTTCCGTGCTCCAGCCCCGGCACGTTGAACACGATGGCCCCTTTGAGGTCCGGCAGGCAGGAGCCACCGGCGAAGCAGCGGCGGATGTCTTTGCCGTTGTCGATCATCACGTTGGCACTGATGGTGTTGACTGCAGGGCCTGTCACTCGGTTGCGACCGGGTGCAGCGTCCGCGCCGGGCTCTGCCTGCGGGCGCACCGATACCGCGACGCGGTTTCCGATCATAGTGTTGCCGTCGACGATATTGCCGGTGCCGCTGAGCGTCACCGCCGAGGAGATGCCGGTGAACGTGTTGCCGGAGATGTAGTTGCGGTTGCCCCAGTTGAGCTGCACGCCGTCGGACAGGTTTTCCCAGTGGTTGTGTACCACCACGTTGTCGTTACCCCACAGGATTTCCAAGCCCTGCGACGGCTCTTCGTTGTCCTTGTCGTTGCTGGTGATGAAATTGTCGGCAACCAAGTTAAAGGCGGCGCCGCGGGTCATTTCCATGGCATCGCCGTTGTTGATGAAGCGGTTGCGCAGGATGCGGTTGTGCAGCGTGGTGGTGGCGGTGGAATTGCCCTTGCCATCGTCGGCAGTGACCATGATGCCGGCACCGCCCTTGTTGCCGACGATGCGGTTGTCATGAATGAGGTTGCCGCTGGCGCGGTTGACCAGGATGCCAATGCAGAAATTGCTGATCTCCAGCCCGCGGATCTCCACCGCTTCGGTGTCGCGCAGGATCAGGCCCGGCTTGGTGGTAGTGCGCACGTTGGTGCCGTACTGGCCTTCCACCGCACCCGGGCAGGCCCGGGTGCCCGGGCCGACCACGTAGGCCGAACCGTCGATGGCCACATAGGTGCCATTGCGCGCCCAGTCCACATTCTCAATGACCACCGGGCCTTTGATGGGCGGAAGCTCGCGGGTGGGCTTGATGATGTACGGGCCGGCGCCGATAGCGCTGAGCTCAATGCGGTAGTGCCCGGGGTTGGCGTTGTTACGCTCCAGCGCCCAGCGCAGGGTGCCGTCACTGCCATCATCGGCGTAGCTGGTGACCTTCAGCACCGTCTGGGCGCCGCGCGGCAGGGCCGGGCCGGCAAGGCTCTGGGCAAAGGCAGGGGTGGCCAGCAGGGCCAGTGCGAGCAGTGAACAGGTGGGGGTGATGCTCATCTTGCATTCCTTGGAGAGACGAAGTGGTCACACCGGGAGGGGGCACGGCTCAGAACGCGGTCAGCGCTCTTGTCATGCCGGCTCCACAGGGTCTTGGAGCCGAAGCCCACGCGGTTGTCGGTGAACTTCAGATGCAGTAGGCGAATCTCCCAGACCGGCGCGGTCATGCCGTGCGCCTGGGGGAATCGCCGGTAATACAGTTCCAGCGCGGGAGCGGCGTCAGCTGGGGTATCCAGGTGCTTGGCGGTGCCGGTGTATTGCAGCCCGTGGATCTGCTGGATGTCGCTGAACTGGTCGGTGATCGTGCCGGCCGCTTGGGGGTTGATGGAGAGCATTTCACCGTGGCGGGTGTCGAGTGAGCTCAGTAGCAGCAGCCGGGTCTGCTCTTCATCAAATGCGTAGAAGGCGCTGGCCGACCAGGGGATGTCGTCGTAGCTGGTAGCCAGCGCAAGGACGCTGTGGCTGTGCAGGAACTCGACCAGAAGCGCGGGAAGCGGGTTCATCACGGTGCCCCAGGCCTAGAAAAAGTGAGACCAGAAGGCCGAGATCGGCATGGCCAGCAGCAGCGCGGGCAGCATGTTGGCGACCGGGAAGACCTTGATGCCGCAGATGCGGAAGCCGGTGGCAAGCATCAGCAGGCCGCCCACCGCAGAAAAGTCCGCAATCATCGCCGACGTGGTCAGCGGCAGGATCAGCACCGCACCGAAGGCCAGGCTCAGCTGAATCACCAGCTGCGGCACCGCAATGGTGGCCACCGCATAGCCAAGCGTGGTGGCGAAGATGGCGGCGGTGAACAGATCCAGGAACGACTTGGCGATCAGGATCGAGGAGTCGCCGGTCATGCCTTCGTTCATCGAGCCGAAGATGCCGGTGCCGCTCGCGCAGAACAGCACCAGGATGGCGACGAACTTCTCCAGAAACTCATCCTGGGACAGGCCGCCAGCCTTGGCCGGCACCACCTTTTCAACCAGGGCGCGGGCGAAGCCCCCGACCTTGCCGATGCCGCGCTCCAGGAAGACCAGTTCTCCGATCAGGGCGCCGAGGATACCTGCCAACACCATCACCGGCATGTGCGCCGCACGGTTGATCAGGATCACGCCCATGGCCATCGAGGCAACGCCGAAGGTGAGTGGCATGGCACTGCGCAGCCGTTCCGGCATGCGTTGCGCTAGCGCCGCGCCGGTCAGCGCGCCGATCAGTACAGCGGCGCCATTGATGTACGGGCCAACGATCATGTGCGTTCTCCTTCGGCCAGCGTGGCCGGCAGGGTTTCACCCCAGCGCGGCAGGGAGGGATGATCCAAGCCGAGCAAGCCGATGGCGCGTGCCGCGCTGTGCGCGATCATGTCCTCGATGGTCTGCGGGCCGGCGTACAGAGAAGGCACCGGCGGAAACACGATGGCGCCATACTCCGTGACCGTGGCCATGTTGCGGATGTGGCCCAGATGCAAGGGGGTCTCCCGGGTCATCAGCACGAGCCGGCGGCGCTCTTTCAGCACCACGTCGGCGGCGCGGGTGAGCAGGGTGTCGGTGACGCCGCTGGCGATGGCGCCCAGCGTGCGCATCGAGCAGGGCGCCACAATCATGCCCAGCGTGCGGAACGAGCCGCTGGCAATCGCTGCCCCGACCGCTCCTGCCGGGTAGCTGACATCGGCCAGTTGTTCGACCTGATCGCGGTCGAACGCGGTTTCATGCTGCCTGGTCAGGCCGGCCGCTTTGGACATCACCAGATGGGTCTCCACGCCCAGCTCCCGGAGGAGCTGGAGCGCTTTGACGCCATACTGGAAGCCCGTGGCACCGCTGATGCCGACGATTACTCTTGGCTTCTGCATGACGATCTCCGCTTACTTGACGAAGCCGGGAATGAAGCGGCTCACATCCACATCCATGAACTGCGATCGCTGGAAGTTGGCCTTCAGCTTGTAGGGCACCGTGCAGTCGAAGATCGCCTTGCAGGTGATCCCGTGATCGCGAATGGATGGGCTGAAGGCGGGGTCCTGCGAAGGATCCAGCGGATGGCAGCGCACACCGGGAATAAAGACCGTGCTGACGTCACCCTGGTAGCGGGTGGTCATCGCCCAGACCACATCGTTCATGTCGAACAGATCCACGTCTTCGTCAACAAGGAAGACATGCTTCAGTTCGGAGAAGGCGGCAAACGCAAGAAGTGCGGCCTGCCGCTGGCGGCCTTCATCCTGGCCACTGCGCTTCTTCACTTGCAGCACAGCAACGTACTTGCCGGTCCCTGGTGAGGGGCAATGCACGTTCTGCACAAAGCCGGGCAGGGCACGTTCCACCAATTGCAGGATGCTGGCCTCGGTCGGGATGCCGGCCATATTGGTGTGTTCGTCGCTCGGCCCGATGCAGGTCTGCAAGATCGGATCGCGGCGATGCGTGATGGCCTTAACCTTGATCACCGGGACCTCCATCTTGGCTTCACCGGTGTAGCCGGGGAACTCGGGCATGGCCTTGCCCGTATTGGTGTTCTGGTCCTCACGCACGCGGTAGTTCGGCACCAGTTCGCCCTCGATGACGATTTCCGCATTGGCAATCGCCCGTGCGCCCACGGCCACGCCTTCTACAAGTTCCACTGCGCGGCCGCGGAGGCCACCGGCGATGGACAGCTCGTCAAAGCCAAGCGGGGTGGTCGGCGGCTCAAAGCACGCGCCGATCTCGATGGCCGGGTCCACACCGATGCTGATAGTGATCGGAAGCGGCTTGCCGGCCTGCTCGGCCTTGATGCGGAACTGGTCGAGGTGACGGCCCGGCACAAAATACATGGAGATCTCATCCTTGCCCTGCACGCACAGGCGATGGATGGTGACGTCGTGTTCGCCGGTTTCCGGATCGGCCGCGTAACACATGCCCAATGTGAAGTACGGGCCGGCATCTTCTGGGGTGTTCTTCGGCGCGGGCAGCAGCGTGCGCAGGTCGAAGCCCGGGTCCGTGGCGAGATGCACCACTTCTTGGCAGACCGCCTTCTCTCGAGGGATGACGATCGGGGCGATCGCGTTGTCGACCGAATCACGCAGCAGGAAGCCAAGTTTCTCTTTCGGCACGCCGAACATGCGGGCCACGCGCTGGCGCGAGGCCAGCAGGCCGATCAGCACGCGAACGTCCGGGTAGCCCTTGACCTTGTTGAACATCATGGCCGGCCCAACCCGGGTCGGTCGTTGCACGGTGCCGCCGGCGCCGACGTAGCGGTAAACCCCGGAAAGCTCGGCTTCCGGATCGACCGGCTCGTTGGTTTCGATGTATTCGCCGTCGTACGTCTGCAGCAGCGCCAGTGCCGAGCGCAGGTCATGCACGTCAACGTTGCTGGGGAGGGTCTTTCTCATCACTGTGTCTCCGGTGGGGATTCGGTCTGTTGATGCCGATACTCCGCTTCCATCGGGACCGCTGCATTGATTTAAATCATTTCAAGTAATTGATTTAAAAGGAAAACATATCAAAACGCCAAAGGCGCCCGTGCCGCCTTTGGGTGCGGACACGTGACGCCTTTTCGATGGGGCACAGGGTAGGCGGACGGGCGCGGGAAACTATGGAAAAGTATGGCGCCGGGCCACCAGCAGGGAGGGCTCAGCCGGTGGAGCGCTCGTGCGCGGCCGGCAGAGTGATTCGCGCCTGCAGCCCGCCTTCGGTGCGATTGCGCAGTTCCAAGTGCCCGCCATGGGCCTGGACGCAGTCGCGCGCAGTTGCCAAGCCCAGGCCGACGCTGCTGCCGGTTTCCCGGTGGCGAGCCTGGTCAAGCTGGAAGAACGGCTCGAAAACTCGTTCCAGCATGTCCTCGGCGATGCCGGGGCCGTCGTCGGCGATATCGATGCATACGCCGTCTGCGCCCAAGTCGCGGAGCACCACGCTGACGTGCTGGCCGTGGCGCAGTGCATTGACGATGAGGTTGTCCAGCGCACGCCGCAGCGCGATAGGGCGGCAGCGGTAAAGCACCGGCAGCGGTGCGTCGAGCCCGACGACATGCCCCATGCTGCTTAGGCGTCGGCACACTTCCTTGAGCAGGCCATCCAGTTCAACCACTACGCTGTCCTCACTGCGCGCGTTGTGGGTTGCGAAGCGCAGCGTCTCGTTGACCATCTGCCGCACCTCATCCAGCGTGCGCAGCAGTTCGCTGCGCTCCTCGCTGTCGGGCAGCATCGCCGCCTGCAGTTCCAGCGAGGTCAACGGTGTGCGCAGGTCGTGGCTGATGGCGGCGAGCATGCGTGTCCGCTCATCAACGAAGCGCGTAGTGCGCTCGTGCATGACGTTGAACGCGCGCGCGATCTCGCGGATCTCATCAGGGCCCTGCAACGAAAGGGGATCGATGCGCTCGCCACGGCTCATGCGCTCGGCGGCATCGGTCAGTGCGGTGGTGGGGCGCACGATCCGGTTGACGAATACATACAAGAGGATCAGCACGGGCGGAATGCCCACCAATAGCGAGAAACGCAGTAGCTGCCAGCTGTCCCGCCACAACGACTGCACCGGCAGGGCTTGACGGGTATGCAGCCAACGGCCCCCGTCGAGAGAGAGATTGATCTCTACGCACTCCAGCCCGGTGCCTGCCTTGTCCACGGCCGGGTCCAACAGGCGAGTCGCATCATCGTTGCGACAGGGCATGCGAACGGAAATCTGGCTGTCGGGAATCCGTTGGCGCAGATCTTTCGCCAATGCCTGCTCGCGTTCCGAAGTGCCAGCCACGCTCGCCTGCGTGTTGATCCACAGTTGTGCCACGTTGTTGTTGAACGCTTCCAGCCATGTGTCATTGCCCGGTGGCGGGGTCTGCGCGAGGCGATAGGCAGTCAGGGTGCGCGAAAGCACGTGGTCACGGGCGATCGGGTGAAGCACGCCCGACTGCTGCCACAACCCTAATGCACCGAACAGCTGGCCCAGCACGAAGCCACCCAGCATCAGCAGAACTAGCTGGCCGCCAAGGCTGCGCGGCAAGTACCTCATGCGGCCGACTCGTGTTCAACTGTGGCTGCTAGCAGGTAGCCGTCGCCCCAGATGGTCTTGAGAAGGGTGGGGTGGCGCGGGTCGTCTTCGAGCTTGCGGCGCAGGCGGCTGATCTGGCTGTCGATGCTGCGGTCGAAGCTGACGTTGTCGCGCCGGCTAAGGTCGAGTAGATCGTCGCGGCTGAGCACCTGGTTCGGGCGTTCTAGGAAGATACGCAGCAGGCGGTACTCCATGGTACTCAACGCCACCTCCACCCCCAATGGGTCATGCAGGTGCCGGCGCAGCAGGTCCAATGTCCAGCCGGCGAAGCGCAGCTGCCCAGAGTCCGCGCTCCCTGCACTGGCGACGCCCCCGGCCCGGCGGAGCACGCTTCGGATGCGCGCCACGAGTTCGTCGACACTGAAGGGTTTGGTCACATAATCGTCGGCGCCTTGATCCAGCCCGGTGATGCGGTCGGCGTGGTCGGCCTTGGCGGTCAGCAGAATCACTGGCGTGCCGTAGTCCTGGCCGATGTGTCGACACAGCGAAAGACCGTCTTCGCCAGGCATCATCCGATCCAGCACAACCAGGTCGAAATGCAGCTTCAGCAGGTGCGCTCGTGCCTCCACCCCGTTGCTGGCGGTAGAGACCTCGAAGCCCTGCCGCCGCAGGTAAGCGGCCAGCGGATCGCGGATTGAACGGTGGTCATCGACAACCAGCAGGTGTGTCACTTGGGGGTGCGGCCAGTGGGGAATGTTAACGTTAGCAAGCCACCGGCACCGGTGTCGCCACAATTCGCCACAAAGGCTTGTGATCGCCCTGATACGTTCGGCTCATGGATACCCTTGAAGCTGCCTGCGTCGAATCCCAGCTGATTGCTGTTTCGGTCAATGATGAGCCGATCGGGCCTATCGGCAAGGCTGATTGTCATGCCGGTGAGGGGGTGCTTCACCGAGCATTCTCGCTCTTCCTATTCAATCGACAGGGGCAGGTTCTGCTACAGCAGCGCAGCGCGCTCAAACCACTGTGGCCGGGCTACTGGGCCAATAGCTGCTGTTCCCACCCCCGGTGGGGCGAGGAACTGCCCATTGCAGTCTCCCGCCGAGCTCGGGAAGAGCTGGGTGTAATGTTGACCGCGCCATTGACGTGGCACTTCAGCTTCATTTACCACGCGCGCTATCTCGATGTCGGCAGTGAGACTGAACTGTGCCACGTCTATTCTGCTCTTCTAGAAGATGTTGAACTGCACGTGGACCCCAACGAGGTCTGTGCCCACCGCTGGATAAAGAGCCATGAGTTGGATGCTGCGCTCAGGGAGGAGCCAGACGTCTACTCCCCTTGGCTTCATAGGGAATGGCCAGCCCTCAGGGCAGGGCGGGTCAGCCCGGCCAATTCAGCGCGACTCTGAGCATTTGCGCACACTTTTAGGTCGCTCGACCAGTCTAGACGGGCCGATCTGACCGTGCTAGCCTCGGTCATGTAGGTTCTTACCCACCGGAGCTCGCCATCATGTCGTCCGACGACGCGTCATGGAACGCCTTGCAGCAAGAGGCTCAAGTCCGCTCAGCGCTGTCCAGAGCTTCAACGCGAAGGGCTTCCACCGCTGCTGCCCGTCGAAGATTTCAGCATGCGCGGGAAGGTGCTCTGGATATTTCGATGACTCGTTCGAAACAGGGTCGTCGCTGACGAGGATGCGGCCCTGTGAGCGCTACGCTTCCACACAAGTTGTCGAAGCTCTTGGTGTAGCAGCCACTTGAAGGACTGCAACTGGCCCGCATGGCATGCCGCGATGATCACCGCCTATCCAAGGAATCGGGATGCCTTGGGTAATCCGCAAGAAGTGAAAAGAGAGGAAGTGAAATGGCCAAGACAATGAAAGCGATGGTTTACCGCGGCGAGAACGACATCCGTGTGGAGGACCGTGAGGTACCCACGATCTTGGAGCCGACTGACGCCATTATCCGAATGACAAAGACCACGATCTGCGGTACTGACCTGGGAATCTGGAAGGGCAAGAACCCGGAGATTGCCGCTGTCGCTGAAAAGAAGACTGGGTCGTTTGACGGTCGAATCTTGGGTCATGAGGGGATCGGGATCGTTGAAGAACTTGGAACGGCAGTGAAGCGCTTCAAGAAGGGTGACAAGGTCATTGTTTCCTGTGTCAGCCGCTGCGGCACTTGCGAGAACTGCCAGAAGCAGCTCTACGCGCACTGCCGCAACGAAGGTGGCTGGATCATGGGCTACATGATCGATGGCACGCAGGCAGAGTATGTCCGCACGCCTTTCGCTGACACGTCCCTGTACCCCCTGCCGGACGATCTGAGCCAAGATGTGGCTGTGCTGCTGTCCGATGCCCTTCCAACCGCCCACGAAATCGGCGTTCAGAATGGCAACATCAAGCCTGGTGACACGGTGGCGATCGTCGGTGCGGGTCCGGTCGGCATGAGCTGTGTCTTAACAGCCCAGCTCTATTCACCGAGTCAGATCATCGTCGTGGACATGGATGACAATCGCCTGGCGATGGCAAAAGATCTTGGTGCGACCGATGTGGTCAACTCCAGTCGAGAGAATGCAATTGAGCGAATCCTGGAGCTGACCAACGGCCGAGGCGTCGATTGCGCGATTGAAGCGGTTGGGATAGAGCAGACCTGGGACGTCTGCCAGCACGTCGTCAAGGAGGGGGGCCACCTTGCGAATGTTGGTGTCCATGGCAAGGCGGTGAGCTTCGCGCTGGAGAAACTCTGGATCAAAAACCTGACCATCACCACGGGCCTGGTCAACGCGAACACGACGGACATGCTGCTGAAGACATGCTGTTCCGGAAAGCTGCCGATGGAGAAGCTGGCGACTCACCACTTCGCGTTCTCGGAAATCGAGAGGGCCTACGACGTGTTTAAGCATGCTTCTGATGAGAAGGCCATGAAAGTCATCGTCGATTTCGCTACTTGACAGTAAACCGAGGGCTTTTCCGCAGCGGGTGGCAGCGACCCATTCAATGGTTTTGGACATGGTCAGCGCAGATGGCTGATGGTGGCCGGCATGCACTTGGGGGAGAAGGGATTCGCGCGTATCAATCGCATCAAGAAGGGCTACGCAGTCACTTATGAAAGCTGACGAAGCTTGATAGCGGGATGATGCCGGCTTGGCGCGGCGACGAACGAAAGGGCGGCTGGCGGCTTTCGCCGCCAGCCTACGGACGCGGGAGGGGACCCATCCGGTTCTTTAGAAGTAGTAGGCGGCTGAGAACGCTAGGATGTCCGTGCCGACATCAGATTTGCCTTGCGGCGTGCTGCCTGTCGCCGACACCAACGAAACCACGGGCTCATCGAGGAAAAGGTGTGTGTAACCGAAGCTGTATTCGGTCGAGTCGGTGACGCAGCGCTGCAGTCCCGCTGACTGCTTCTGGCCGGATGCTGCCACTGGTGACGGACTTAGGAAGGGACGCTTTGAGTAATCGAGATAAATCACTGTGTTAGACAGCTTTTGCCTTGAGGCAATCGACCTATCCCCGCCAGACAGGATTGAGCTTGTTGCCTAGCTGAGGTGCGGGCGCGCAACAAGCAAGAATGCGGGTGACCAGCTGTACAACGCGACCGTCCGAACTTCATCTACCTCGTAGCCGGCGGACGTCAACTCCCGCACCCACAGATCAGCCGGCTGTTCCCAGTTGTGACGCTGACTGGGATCGCGAACCTTGCCGAGCAGCATCGGTGCTAGGAAGCCCTCCGCGACCAGACTCGCCTGCTCGCCGTAACCTATCAGCCCGCTTTCAAAGCGAGCAGCGATTGACGCAATCTCTTCTTCACTGCCCGCCTCCAGATCTGGCACATCAAACTCAATGATTGCCAGCCTATCAATCCTGGACCTGAGCTCCCTCAATGCCCTGGTCCGTTCGCCAGGCTCCACGGATTGCAGGGAGAAGGTGGCCTGAGCAAGCGCCCACTTGGGGCCGACGTGCGGGCATTCAAGAAAGCTCTGAAGGGTCTTTGGCCACAGCTCGACTTCGGTGCCATCGTTCAGGCCGACCTTGCCAAGTCCAGCTTTCAAGCCCTCCAGCAGTTCCGAAGTGGGCTCAACGACGCCCAAGCGAGCGAGAGAGTTCCGGCTGGATGACAACGGTGGCAGGAGCGCTCGCCCGTCCCCGGCACCGATGTCCAGCAGTGATCGCGCATCAACCGACAAATGCAGCTCGGCGAGCGCGGCATGTACTGCCGAGTAAAGTTCGACATTGCCGCCCCCATTGATGAAGACCTGAAAGGCCTCAGTCTTCTCGTAGGGACTGCGCGCGGCCTGGCCTGCGACCAAGCTGGCCAAGGCGTCACCCAACTTTGAACCGGCGTCAGCTGCTTGCTTGAACGCCGATGCAGCGTCTGCGTGGCGCCCGTCGCCGGTCAAGCGAAGCCCCGCGCTTAGATGATCGAGCATTTCGATCATGGTTTGTTGATCCTTCAAAATGTAAAGAGTATGCCCGTGACATCGGAAGAGAGGCGGGCAAGAAGGTTCACTGAAAGCCTTCACCGACCCGCTCTCCATAACGCAGCGTTTGATTTTGCGGCGACTCTTTCACTCTAGCAATGCGGTTCGCGAAGTCAACGGCATGAAGCTGTTGGGCTCCGGCCAAGGCGGCGTGAGGCCCGCGAGTGCGCGGCAGGGCATCAGTGATAGGTTATTGAGGGTAGGGGCGGATGTCTGCTTACAGCCTTGGATTTAACGAGTCGGCACAGCAGAATGTTCCCGCCGCAGCGGCCTGGCCGTGCAGGTTGCTCATGGAAGACCAAACGCTCTATGGATGTCTCACATCTGGAGGCTTCGAATCTCAAGGGGCCAGCGGCAGCAAACAGTCCAGAAGCTCATCCACGGTCACCCGGATTTTCGGCGCGAGATTGCGTGTCAACGGCCACATAGCCTGTATCGGGGTCCCTCGTATACCCCGGGGCAGCCAGTACGGCCACAAGAGCACCGCTCCTCAGCTCATCGGCTACCAGCCAGGTTGGCAGCTGCGCAATGCCCGCCCCATCGAGGACGGCTGAACGTAGCGCCTCTCCGTCGCTGATGGTGTGCCGACCGTCGATCAACAAACTTGTAGTACCCGCCGAGCCTTCCGGCTGCGTCCAAGGAAGCACGCCGCCAGCGCTCGCGAACGTGAGGCAGTCGTGGGCAGCAAGATCGGACACGCATGCAAGCAAGCCGCAGTCCGCCAGGTAAGCCGGCGAAGCACAGGTCACCACTCGCTGATGCCCCAGGCACCGTGACGCAAGGAAGGCGCTGTTACCCGGCTCGCCCAACCTCACCGCCATGTCGATGCCTTCCTCGAGAAGATCGACAACCCGGTCGGAGAACCTTACCTCCGGACACCGGGGGCGCTGGAGGGTATTCCGTTTTGTCTGGACGTAATGAGCGATGACTATCGCGGGCTCTGGCCGGGCGGCAGCGAGCCGTGGTCGGCTGAACTCGAATTCTTTCACAACCCCTACGCGCGCCACCGCGTCTCCCTCGACCTGGTGCCCGAAGCGACGCATTGGTTCGATCAGGACGGCGACAGGGTCTGTCGATCGGTCTACAAGCACTCCGTCCTATGGTCACGGACGATGATTCTGAACAAGGACGACAAGGTGCCGACGCTGCAAGACTTCATGTCGGAGGACGAGGCTGAACCTTGAGTGCGCAGGCCAGTCGCGCAGCCAAGGACACGGCCTGGCGCGCTTTGATGGCATAGGGGCAGACGCTGCGCTACGGTCGCCGACAAAGTGCGGACTCAGAGAAGATGGCGGACAAGGCAACGGCCGCACTTGGTGCCGCCCCCAACGCAAGGGCAGCACGCAGGCCCGGATTCATGAGCCGGGCCGAAGGCGTCAGCCGAGCGGGGCGAGGGAACGATGGAAGCCTCAAGGGGGGGCAGACGCCGCAGGCGGTTCGATGCGCAGCACGACAGCGCGCCCCAGCCTGCCCCGGGGACGCCCCCTCAGAAGTCGGCTATCCTGTCGGAAACAAGACGTAACGCCCGCCGACGCGTTGTGCGGATGTCATTGCTGAATAAAAAGGACGACGCATGCCAGCGCTTTTCACCGTACTACCCAATGGCAGACGTGTGCCCGAAGGAGCCCGATCCCGGGCGTTCCTACTGACCGATAACTGGGACGACTGGTTCACCTACAGCACGCTGTACTCGCTGATCTTCTATGACGCGCGTGGCGACGAGTTTCAAGTGGGTGGTGTCAAGATCGGTCAATTTCAGATGACCGATGGCCAGCGTCGCCCGCTCATTCCCGATGAGTTCGATGAACTGGGCGAGGAGTTCTTCTCCTTGGGTCAGGACGACAGCTACTACGAAAAACTCAACGAGCTGGGGCCGGAGCTTCGAGACCAAATTCTCCGCGGCCTGCGCGACGTAGCGATCGATCAAGAACGTTTCGGGCGGGCGCTTGGCGAAAAAGTCACGGGCATTTCATTGCTGAGATCGGTCCCCAAAAAGACGGTCGAGACACAGTACTCACGACTCGCGCGAGGTGGCGCGCGCCTCTCTCGCTACGAGTTCACCTACACAGCCGGAAAAACAGGACGGTCGAAGGCTGAGCCGGTGACATTGTCCTTCGTGGTTGAGCCCGCATCCATGCCGCCGACCAACATCCACGTCCTGATCGGTCGAAACGGTGTGGGCAAGACCCATTTACTAACCCACATGTCGCGGTCTTTGGCCGACAAGCGCGCTGATGCAGCGGAGGTTGGATCTTTCACCGTGGTGAGCGAAGACGACGAGGACGATGACGGAGACCTGTTCGCCAATCTCGTTTCTGTCACCTTCAGTGCTTTCGATCCATTTGAGCCGCTGCCCAACCGGCGGGACAAGTCCGAAGGAATGCCGTATGCCTATATCGGACTCAAGCGATCGGGTACGAGCCAGGACGGCAAACCCCTCGCTCCGAAATCGCCGGAACGTTTGTCCACTGAGTTCGGTAGCAGTGTCCTGCTTTGCAGTAACGGCGCGCGTCTTGTGCGATGGCGCCGGGCACTGGAGACACTCGAAGCAGATCCAATTTTTCGCACTGCGGATGTCGCAGGCTTGGCAGAAGAAGGGCTCGAGGACGACGAGCTCAAAGCCAAAGCGAAGAAGCTTTTTGCTGGACTCAGTTCAGGTCACAAGATCGTGCTGCTGACCATCACGAAACTTGTTGAAACTGTAGAGGAACGGACACTCGTGTTGCTGGACGAACCAGAGGCGCATCTTCATCCGCCCTTGCTGTCGGCATTCGTCCGCGCGCTGTCGGATCTTCTGGTCAATCGCAACGGTGTGGCCATCATCGCCACTCACTCGCCGGTCGTGCTTCAGGAGGTTCCTCGGAGTTGCGCCTGGAAGATACAGCGCAGCGGCCGCAGCGTAGAGGCGGAGCGGCCCGAAGTCGAGACATTCGGCGAAAACGTCGGTGTACTCACGCGGGAGGTTTTCGGACTTGAAGTCACGGATGCCGGATTCCACCAATTGCTTAGAGCCGCGGTTGCAGAAGACGACGATTTTCGCGCAGTGCTGCAAAAATTCGACAGCGAGCTAGGCGGAGAAGCACGTGCCCTTGTCAGGGCGCTCATTGCCAACCCCGGCCAGCGAGGGGGCGACATCGAATGATCAAGCTTGATCGTCCGATCCTCGACGCCGAGGACCTATTTGCAACTTGCATCAGCCGCATCCGGGATCCAGATCTGAAGCAGCGCATGGTGGACGTGACGGATGAGATCGTGGAAGCATCCGAAGAGTTCGCTGATGCGGCAGCGCACAACCGTCTTCACCAGATCGTGCGAGAAGCCATGGTCGGCGATCTGGTCACTAGAGCGGAAATGGAAGCCGTCTACACGAATAGGATGGCAAAGAAAGGCGCGCCCGGCCGGGACGCCTATGACACGCTGTTCACGTCGGCCCCTCAAGGAAAATGCCCGCTCTGTGGCCACCGAACGGTGTCAACGCTCGATCACCATCTGCCCAAGGCGCACTATCCGGCGCTCGCCGTCGCGCCTCTCAATCTGGTGCCGGCCTGCGGCGACTGCAACAAGGCCAAGCTGGCTAACCTGCCTGCCACCGCCAGCGAAGAGACTCTGCATCCCTACTTCGACGATATTACCGGCGATCGCTGGCTGTACGCCGAGGTGGTCGAGGGGGATCCGGCTGCGCTTCGCTTCTTCGTCAATGCTCCGGCGCACTGGGGTGCAGTCCTCACCGCACGGGTTGGTCTGCATTTCCGTACGCTGGGGCTGGCTAAGCTCTATGCCTCTGAAGCGGCCGATGAACTACTCAATATCCGCCATCAACTCCAGATCATCCACGCTGCTGGTGGCGCCGCGATGATCCGTGTCGAGATGGAGGAGCGTCGCCAGAGTTCCAGCGCGGTCCGCATTAACGGCTGGCGGACGATCACTTTCGAGGCTTTCGCGGAGAGCGCGTGGTTTTGCGACGGCGGATTCGGTTGAGTGTGGCGTCCCGCAGGCGGCTCGATGCGCGGCACCACCACGCGACCGGCGCCGTTTCTGGTCGGGGACGCCCAACCCGAATCGGCATGCAGGTACCTGGGCACCGATTCGTTGGCGGTCACTGAGGTACCGACAGACCGGGTTTGGTCAAATACGCTGCCAGGCATCTTCACCACCAAAGACAGGCCATGAGTGCACCCCGATCCGATAACCCCAAGCAGATCTGCGAAAACATCCTCATCGAGGGGAAGCGCTACAACATCGAGCACCGCATCCTGCCCAGCGAAAACGCTTTAGCCGATCGGCTGCTTGCTCGTGGCATTGAGCTGACCGAGGCCTACGATGAACTGCACGACAAGCTCCACGCGCATCCGCATGCGCTGCAGGTCTTTCTAGGGCTTGTCCTGAGCACCGCCGCGTTCTGGAGCCCGGAGAAGATCGCGCGGGCGCGTGCCGCACGCGGCGATCTCGGCACCGTCAACCAGCAGATTGCGAAGAAGGCGGCAGAACTCGCCGGTCTGCTGCAGCAGCGTTCCGATCTGCACAACACCTCTGGCTTCAGCGCCGACACCCACTACCACGTGTGCGAAGTGATCGAGGCGGCGGCCAAGAGCAACCACCTTTTCACGTCGTACGTCCAGGAACGCCTCGATGCTCTTCACGGCCAGTTCGACCTGAAGTATTGGCCGTCGCTGAGCGACTTCCTGCTAGAACTGGCCTCCGATGCCGAGGACGCGGTCATGGAAGCCACAGACCCCTTGACTGCGGCCGCCACCGTGGCCTCGCGTCCATCCCGAGCTGATTTCATCAAGGCGCTGCTCGCCGCCATCGACGAAAACAGTGGGCGCAACTACGGCCAACTACCCAACGAATTTAAAGTCACCGACAACACTCTCGCTTCCTTGGCGAGCTGCGTGTTGGGCCTGGGTGCCGAAGACCTGGTCGATGGCGCGTACGTGAAACGGCTCCGTCAGCGTGAACGCGATGGAGCCAAGTAGCCACCGACGGGCCTTTCGGTGACGTCGTTTCGAGGCCGATCAGGCGCAGCCTGTTCGGCGGTGTTTTCCAGGGGCGCCAAGCAACGCGCGGCGGGGATGGGCTGCCAGCCGATCCCCTGGAGGCATGCCAAGGCCGGAGACCGACACACAGGGCACAGCAAAAAAAGGGGGCAAAGCCCCCATGGATCAGATCAAGCCCCGCTCAGCAAACGATGCCGTGTCGTTGCCCGCCACGATGATGTGGTCCAGAACACGCACGTCCACCAACGCCAGAGCCTCCTTGAGGCGCTTGGTCAGCATCTCGTCGGCGAGCGCGACGGCTCTCCGGCGATCCGCTGGGATGGTTGTGGCTGATGATCATGGCCGCCGCGCTGTGCTGCATGGCCAGCTTGACCACTTCGCGCGGATAGACCGCCGCCTGGTCGATGGTGCCCTGGAACAGTTCGACGTACTCGAGCAGGCAATGCTTGGCATCCATCAGCATCACGGCAAACACTTCGCGCTCGTAACCCGAGAGCTTGGCTTTCAGGTAGTCCTTGACCTCGCTCGGCGATGTGAACGATGCGCCGCGCTGGGTCTTTTGGTCGATGACCTGGGGTGCGGCTTCCAGGATCTGGTCGGCCGTTGCCATGAGGTAACGCCCCTGGTCATCACGCACCAGCAGGGAAGAATCGAGTGACAAGGAAAGTGGCGACATGATCGTGCTCCGGTTGCTCGGGCGGAATTGCCCGGAACCGGCTGCAGCACGGCGCAGCGCAAGCAGTCAGGGGTCGAAGACGGCCACGGCCGCAAGCGCCATAGGCGCGCAGCCCTTGACGGCGAGAACGTCGTGATACGGTGAAGGGAACAGCAAGACCGCCCACCCCCGCCCACTGCACACACTCGGCTTTTGGGGCAAGTGGAGCGCGCAGGCCCTCAAGGGCCGGAGGCGTCAGGGATCAAAGCCGAATTGCCGCGACTCAGCACGAGGCGCGGGGCGCAGCCCGCGAACCCGACGGCGCATCGCGCCGGGACGCACGGCCTTGGCTTTCATGGATATTGGGGCCGGGGGGGGGGGGGGGGGCGTATTTGGGGGGGGGTTTTTTTTTTTTTCGCCCAGATTGGGGGGGGG